>NZ_CADEAU010000010.1 GCF_902825405.1 Micromonospora maritima
GACCTGGTCGCCGCCGCCGAGCCGCTGCCGCCCGCGCACCCCGGCCCGGAGTCCGGCGACGTGGCGCTGCTCCAGTACACCGGCGGCACCACGGGCGTGCCCAAGGGCGCCGTGCTGACCCACCGCAACCTGCGCGCCAACGCCGCACAGGGCCGGGCCTGGGTACCCGGCCTGCGCGACGGCGCGGAGACCGTGTACGCGGTGCTGCCGCTGTTCCACGCCTACGGCCTGACGCTCTGCCTCACCTTCGCCGTCGGCATCGGGGCGACGCTCGTGCTGTTCCCCCGCTTCGACGCCGACCAGGTGCTCGACGCGGCCCGCCGCCGCCCGCCGACGTTCCTGCCCGCCGTGCCACCGGTCTACGCCCGGCTGGCCACCGCCGCCCGCGAGCGCGGCGTCGACCTCACCTCGATCCGGTACGCCATCTCCGGCGCGATGGCGCTGCCACCGGCCACCGTGGACCTGTGGGATCAGGTGACCGGCGGCCTGCTGGTCGAGGGCTACGGGATGACCGAGACGTCCCCGATCACGCTGGGCAACCCGGTCGCGCCGACCCGCCGCCCGGGCACGGTCGGGGTGCCGTTCCCCTCCACCGACGTCCGCATCGTCGACCCCGAGGAACCGGGCCGCGACCGGGCCCCCGGCGAGGCCGGGGAACTGCTGGTACGCGGGCCGCAGGTGTTCGCCGGCTACTGGAACCGGCCCGAGGAGACGGCGAAGGTGCTGCTGCCCGGCGGGTGGCTGCGCACCGGCGACATCGTCACCATGGACGCCGACGGCTTCGTCACCGTGGTCGACCGGATCAAGGAACTGATCATCACCGGTGGCTTCAACGTCTACCCGTCCGAGGTGGAGGAGGCGTTGCGCCGCATTCCCGGCGTCCGCGAGGCCGCCGCCGTGGGTCTGCCCACCGCCGACGGCGAGGAGGTCGTCGCGGCGGTGGTGCTCGACGCCGCCGTGGGCGGCACCCCGGAGGCGATCCGGACCGCGTGCCGCACCCACCTGGCCGGGTACAAGGTGCCCCGCCGGGTCGTGGTGGTCGAGGACCTGCCCCGCTCGCAGATCGGCAAGATCCTGCGTCGCGAGGTCCGCGACCAGCTCCTCGCCGACGGCTGACCCGGCGCCCTCCCAGTACCGTTGTCGCCAACCCGACCCCGCCGCTCGACCGGATGCTCGGCCTGCTCGCCCGGGCGACGCCGTTTGCGGTGGTGGCGAGCGGGGTAGCCGAGGGTCCATGGTGGATTCTCGTGCTCGTTCGGTCGGCCGCTACGTCATGCGGCTCGTCGGTGGGGTGGCGGTCATCCTGGGCATCCTCGGTGCCTTCTCCAGCCTCGCCGACGGCAATCTCGTCGGCATCGTGCTCAGCGCCGTGTTCCTCGCCGGCGGAGTGTTCCTGCTCAAGCGGTCGGGTGACGGCGGCCGCGCGGCCCGCCCGGCATCCGTGCCGCGCGGCGCGCGCTGACGGCGGCAGCACGCCGGCCGCGACGCGCGGAAAGTGTCGGTGTCGCCGCCTAGGCTGGTCCGATGGTCGACCGGCGTCAGGTGATGAGCTTCCGTGTCCGTGCCCAGCAGCTCGACCGGGCGCGGGGCGCGCTCGCCGACACCGCCGTGCTCGACCTCGGCGTGCAGGACACCGGCCCCGACGGCGGGCGGTGGGCGCTGGCCCTGCGCGGGGTCGAGGTGAGCGCGCTGTCGGCCGACGATCTGGTCCTGCTCTGGACCGTGCGCGGCGCTCCCCACCTCTACCGTCGCGCCGACGTCGGCGCGGTGGCGGCGGCGGTCGAGCCGTTCTCCGACGCCGACGCGGGCAAGCGCATCTACGACGCGTCCAAGCCGCTGAAGGCGGCCGGCATCGGCAACCTGGCCGCGCTCGACGAGGTCGCCGCGCGGATGCGGGAGGTCGTCACCGCACCCACCGTCAAGGGCGAGGTCTCCGGCCGGCTGGCCGGGCTGCTGCCCGAGCCCTACCTGCGATTCTGCCGCCCGTGCGACGCCACCCACCTCTACGAGATGCCGTTCCGGCTGGCCGCCGTCCGGGCCGGGCTGGAGCTGCGGCTGGACACGTCGCCGCCGGTCCTGGAACGCATCCCCGACCTCACGCCCCGCGACCCGGGCGAGCGGTTCGACCTCGTCCGCGCCTACCTGCGGCTGCTCGGCCCGGCCACGCCCAAGCACGTGGCCGACTACCTCGACGCCCCGGTCAAGGACGTGAAGGCACGCTGGCCGCAGGACGCGGTCGAGGTCTCGGTAGACGGTGAGAAGCGGTGGCTCCTGGCCGCCGACGAGGCGGCGCTGACCTCGGCCGACGTGAGCGCGACCCGCCTGCTCGGGCCGTTCGACCTGTTCCTGCAGGCGAAGGACCGGCCGACCCTGGTGCCCGACGCGGCGCGGGCCAAGGAGTTGTGGCCGGTGCTGGGCCGCCCCGGTGCCGTCCTGGTCGACGGCGAGCTGGTCGGCACCTGGCGTCCCCGCAAGTCCGGCCGGACGTTCCGGGTGTCCGTCGAGACCTGGCGCAAGCTTCCCGACAGCCGGCGGCGCGCCGTCGTCGAGCAGGCCGAGCGCCTCGCGGCGTACCGGTCGGTGTCGCTCGCGGGCGTGGACCTCGGCGGCTGACCGGCGGTCAGCGGCGTCCGGCCGCCTCCGCCTTCAGCAGGTCGAGCGCACCGTCGAGGGTGGCGGTGAACTCGTCCGGACAGATGGTGGCGGAGAAGACCCGACCCCGGTCCTCGCGCCCGGCAGGGTCGGATCGCCAGAACGCGAAGACGAGCACCAGAGCGTCGTCGAGGTAGGCGTAGCTCGACACGTTGTCGACCGTCTCACCCCACCGCAGGAACCAGTACCGCTCGCGGAACTCGGTCCGGTCTTCCGCCAGCAGGCGGAAGACCTCCTCGGCCGGGCGTCCCGGGAACGGGCACGGCGGGATCGCCCGTCGGCGTACCTGCTCCGCCGTGCCGCGCAGCAGGCGGCAGAACGCCGGCACGAACGCCACGTTGTCCTCGGTGGTCAGCAGCGTGTCCGCCGCCCACAGGTCGACGACGCGAAGGTCGGGCAGGTGCGCCGGGCCGATTTCCACCGCGAACGTGCTCCGCGTACCGAATCGTCGTGCCACGACGCGGGAGGCTACCAACCGCTCCGCGCACGCTACCGGCCTTACCGGTGGGCGAACACGAACCCGCCCTCGACATCCGGGGCGGGACGGTGGGTCATCTCGGCGTCGACGGTGAAGCCGGCGGCGTCCAGCCAGGCCGCGACCCGCTCCGGCGGGCGGCGGTGCACGTGGACGCGCATCGGGTGTCCGCCGTACCCCTGGGTCTTGAGCCGGCTGCCCTCGCCGGCGAAGAACCCGAGCAGGACGACCCCGCCGGGGCGCAGCACCCGGTGGAACCCGGCGAGCACCCCGGGTACGTCCTCGTCCGGCACGTGGATCAGCGAGAACCAGGCGAGCAGACCGGCCAGCGACGCGTCGGCGAGGTCGAGGCGCGTCATCGAGCCCACCTCGAAGCGCAGGCCCGGGTGGTCCCGTCGGGCCACCTCGATCATCGCGGGTGACAGGTCGACACCGAACGCGTCCAGGCCGAGACCGCTCAGGTGGGCGGTGATCCGGCCCGGTCCGCAGCCCACGTCGGCGACCGGCCCGCTCCCCTGTGCCCGCACCAGTTCGGCGAACAACCCGAGGACGCCGCGCTGGAACGGTTCCCCGGCGAGGGCGTCGCGCAGCAGGTCGGCGTAGCTGGCCGCCACCGTGTCGTAGGAGGTGCGGGTGTCGTCGAGCCATCCGGCAGCAGACATGTCCGGCACCATAGCCCGCGCTCGTGTGAGGATGATCGGCATGTCCGATCGCGCGCGGAGCTTCGGGGCGGCGGCGCAGGCCTACGAACGGTTCCGGCCCGGCTATCCGCCGGAACTCGTCGACCTGGTGCTGGCGTACGCGGACCGGCCGCTGCGGACCGCGCTGGAGATCGGGGCCGGGACGGGCAAGGCCACGCGCCTGTTCGCCGGGCCGGGCCGCACGGTCACCGCCAGCGACCCGGACGCCGCCATGCTGGCCGAGCTGCGCACGCACGTACCGGCGCAGGTGCGGACCGTACGGGCCGCGTTCGAGGAGCTGCCGACGGACGAGGCCTACGACCTGGTCTACGCGGCGGCGGCGCTGCACTGGACGCGCCCCGAGGGCCGGTGGGACCGGGTGGCCGCGCTCCTGACGCCCGGCGGCGTGTTCGCCTCGTTCGGTGGGCCGCTGCGGCTGCGCGACCCGGCGGTGCAGGAGTCGGTGCGGCGGGCCCGGGCGCCGTTCCTCGACAGCGACGAGATCCCCTCCCCGGACGGCACGCCCGAGACGCACGCGATGCGGTGGCCGGGCACCGAGCTGCGCCGGGACGCGCGGTTCGGCGACGTCCGGCAGTCCGAGATCGCGCGCCGCGTCACGATGACCGCGGGTGACTACCTCTGCCTGTTGTCGACCGTCTCGGCCTACCTGGAACTGCCGGCGCATCGACGGGAGCAGGTCCTCCGACGGATCCGGGAGGTGCTGCCCGGCAGGGTCGAGGTCACCACCGACGTCACCGTCCACCTCGCCCGCCGGCGGTCGGACGCCGCGTCCTGACCCGTTCCCGGCGGACGGTCACTGCATGGCGGTGGCGGGCGGGTGGTCGAAGGACGTCGGGCAGCGGAAGACGTAGAGGGAGTAGCCCCGCCCGATCGTCACCTCCGTGGGTCGGGCCGACGCTCCGGGCGGGTCCTCCACCGGCCGCCAACTGCCCTCCGTCCCGTACCACTCGGAGGAGTCGGCGGTGAACAGCAGCCTCATCGGGGTGCCGCACTCGGCGCAGTCCACCGGGTGGGGGTCGGTCAGCGACCAGTTCGCGAAGCCGCCGACCTTCCAACCCGGGGCCAGCGACAGGTCCGTCTGGTAGGTGTCCTCGTCCTCCCCCTCCCAGTCCCCGATCCGGGCGTCCAGGTCCTCGGGCAGCAGCCCGCCGTACTGGTACTCGCGGATTCGCTCCGGATGCAGCACGCAGGGCGTGGGCAGGTAGGAGGCGCTGACCACGGGCGGTTCGGGGGCGGTCGCCAGGGGCTCGGTCACGTCGTCGGCGCGCCGCCAGTACAGCCGTACCCTCGGGTTGTGGCCCAGCTCTGGGTGGTCCAGCGGGCACCACAGGACCTGCATCACGTCCGTGTCGTCGGGCCCGACGAAGTCGGGGACGTCCCGACGGTGCAGTTGGGCCACCGGGACCATCGGTATCGGCTGGTCCACCAGGTGGTGGGGCTCGGAGAAGCCCAGGGGCGACAGCTGCGCCCGCTGCTCGTCGGTCACCTCGTCGGCGGCGAGGATCGCCCGGTCACGGTGCACCGACGCCGGGGTCCGGAGTTGGAAGACGTAGTGCGCGTCGCCGTCGTCGCACACCGGCCACGCCTCGTGCGCCGGCCAGAGCAGCGGCCCGCCCACCGAACTGTCGGCGACCGTCGGGCGGCCCGGACGGGGGTGCAGCCGGGTGGCCGTGGCCGAGTGGGCGGCCAGTTCGGGGAAGAGCGCCGCGACGTCGACAGGTCGCGGCGGCGTGGTGCGGGTCACGGTCGACGATCATAGAGAGCGGGTGCGACGGACAATCCTGTTGCGGGCGCTCGCCGCGACGGACAGGCTGCCCGGCATGCCGATGCACGACGGACAGCTCGCCGTCACCGCCGCCACCGTTCGCGACCTGGTCGACGCGCAGTTCCCCGCCTGGCGCGACCTGCCCGTCCGCCCGGTGGCCTCGGACGGCACGGTCAACGCCGTCTTCCGTCTGGGCGAGCGCCTCACCGCGCGGTTCCCGCTGCAACCGCAGGAGCCCGAGGTCGCGCGGCGCTGCCTGGAACGCGAGGCGGACGCGGCCCGGGAGCTGCTGGGGCAGACCCGCTTCCCGACCCCGGAGCCGGTAGCGCTCGGCGCACCCGGCGCCGGTTATCCGCTGCCCTGGGCGGTGCAGACCTGGCTGCCCGGTGCGGTGGCGACCGCGCAGGACCCGGGTGACTCGTACGCCTTCGCCGACGACCTGGCCGAGTTCGTCGACGGGGTGCGGGCGATCGACACCCGGGGGCGGACGTTCGACGGCCCGGGCCGCGGCGGCGCCCTGCCCGCGCACGACGAGTGGATGGAGACCTGCTTCCGGCACAGCGAGGCGTTGCTGGACGTGCCGCTGCTGCGGCGGTGCTGGGCGGCGATGCGGGAGCT
This sequence comes from Micromonospora maritima, assembly GCF_902825405.1. Classification (GTDB taxonomy): domain Bacteria; phylum Actinomycetota; class Actinomycetes; order Mycobacteriales; family Micromonosporaceae; genus Micromonospora; species Micromonospora maritima. The sequence goes on from NZ_CADEAU010000010.1 coordinate 6,212, forward strand.
GCCCCGGGGCGGCACGCCGGACCGGATGACCCACGGCGACCTGATCCCGGGCAACGTCCTGGTCGCCGACGGGCGGCTGGCCGGGGTGCTCGACGTGGGCGGGCTGGGGCCGGCCGATCCGGCGCTCGACCTGGTCGGTGCCTGGCACCTGCTGGAGGCCGGCCCGCGCCGCGCGCTGCGGCGGCGGCTCGGCTGCGACGACCTGGAGTGGGAACGGGGCCGAGCCTGGGCGTTCCAGCAGGCCATGGGGCTGGTCTGGTACTACCGGGAGTCCAACCGGGTGATGAGCCGCACGGGCCGGCGCACGCTGGACCGGATCACCGCCGACCCGCCGCCGCGCTGAACCGGGGCCAGGCGGGCCGCCACGCCGGCGCGGGCGCCGGCGGCAGGGCCGTGACGTGGTCGAGGATCGCCCGCAACCCCGGATGCGGGTTGGTCCGGGGCAGCAGGAGCGAGATCGGGTATGCCGGGGTCGGGTCCACGATCGGGATGCGCCGCAGGTCGTGGCGCGCCGGCCAGACGTAGCGGTCGCGTGCGCCGACCAGGGTGGCCACGTCGGCGGAGCCGGCGATGGCGTCGAGGAGGACCTCGTCGCCGAAGTTCGGGCCGGTGGCGTCGATGCGCAGGTCGAACGCGGTGACCAGCTGGTCGTAGAACTCCGACCACTCGCTGCGGGGCACGATGCCGGGCACCCGGATGAGATGTCCGCGCAGCTGGGGCGGGGTGACCGCGCGGGCGGACGCGAGCGGGTGCCGGGGGCCGACGAGCAGCTGCAACTCCGAGTCGAACGCGTGGACCATCCGGACGTCGGGCGGCAGGTCGGCCGGGTCGGTGACGGTGCGGAACGCGGCGTCGACGTCGCCCGCCTGGACGGCGGCGGCCACCTGGCGCGGGTCGTCGACGCGGAGGGTCACCACGTCGAGGGCGGTGCCGGGGTGCGCCCGCCAGTAGTCGTGCAGGACCACGGCCTGCGCGCTGCGCAGCCCGAGCACGTCGACGCGCGGGGCCCGCGACGCCGGCCGGACCGCGGCCACCGCGCGGTCCGCGCTCACCACCAGACCCCGGGCGTACGGGAGGAACGCCCGGCCGTCGAGGGTCAGGTCGACCCCCCGCGCGGTACGGGTGAACAGGCGGACCTTCAGTTCGCGCTCCAGAGCGGCGACGCGCTTGGAGACCGCCTGCGGGGTCACGCCCAGCTCGTCGGCGGCGTGTCGCAGCTGCCCGAGCTCGGCCGCCCGGACGAACGATCGCACTGCCTCGGTGTCCACCGGCCCACCCTAGGCGCGTCCTCGTCGGAATAGGCTTCGGCGGTGGATCAGGTACGCCGCGCCGTCGTCTTCGCCGATCATGCCCAGTTCTACGTCCAGGACGTCGACGGGCAGATCGCTGCGGAGGAGGACGACGACTACGACTGGCCGGAGGCGTGGTCGGACGAGGCGGTCGAGGTGTGGCGCATCGGCGTGGACGGCCCCTGTTCGATCGCGGTCGGCACGGCCCGTAGCGACCACGTCGAGACGGCCCTACAGGTGCACCACGCCTGCCCGCCGTTGTGGGCTGATGCCGAGCACGTGGTGGAGGCGGATCTCGCCGTGCCGAGCGGCGTCGTGCACGTCTTCGGATGCATGGAGCGTCCCGGGCCGCAGCATCGTGTCGAGGTCCCGGTCGGGCGGTACCGGATCCGGGTCTCGCACCTGCCGTCGGGCCCGCCCGCCGCGCCGATCCGGGCGCACCCGATCGAGCCGGGTCCGCACGTCAACTACCACCTGGACCTGTGGCCGTGCGCGGAAGCCGCAGGCGTCGCAGTCGTCCGGCGCGGCAGACCTGAGTGATCCGAGGTCGGTCACCGGTCTTGCCCGACCGTCGTCCGCACGGCAAGGTCTCGAAAATGGTTCCTGAAGTCGGTGCGTTGTCCCCGGCGGAGCAGCGGCTGTGGGACGCCTTTCCCCGCGGCGCGACAGTGGCGTCGGGCGGCGATTCCAGGGAGGTCGTGCGCGCCGCGGTGATCCGGTCGCTGCTCCTCGGGGCCCGCTCCGCGGATCCGGGCCATCGAGCGGCGCTGCACCTGCACGGCGTCGACGTCGTCGGCGTGCTCGACCTCTACCAGGCCGAGGTCGAGCACGCGATCGAGTTCGTGGACTGCACCTTCGACGCGGTGCCGGAACTGTCGTTCGCGCAGTTGCGCGGTGTTTCCTTCGAGGGCAGCACCCTGCCCGGTCTCGACGCCTTCGGAGCGACCGTCCAGGGCACCCTCAGCCTGGTGAAGTGCACGGTCACCGGGGCGCTCGTGGTCTACGGCGTGCACGTCAGCGGCGATCTGGACCTCGACTGGGCCCGGTTGACCGCCGACGGCCGCGCGGAGGAACTCTTCGGCGTTCGGACGGCGGCGGTGTTCGGTGACGCGGTCCAGGTGGGGCGGCACCTCTACCTGCAGGGGACGGTCGCTGCCGGAAACCTCGAACTGGGCGGTATGCGCGTGGGCGGCACGGTGCACGCCCGACAAGGGTTGCGGGTGGAGGGCGAGCTGCGGCTGCGTGGCGCCCAGGTCGTCGGCGAGGTCGACCTCACCGACGCCGTGCTGCTGAACGCCGGCGGAGTGGCTCTCGACGCCTGGGGGCTGCGGGCCGGGCAGCTGACCCTGTCGGCGGAGCGCACGGACGGCACGGTGGACCTGCGGCACAGCCGGGTCGAGGTGGTTCGCGACGATCCGGACCGCTGGCCGTCCGAGCTGCGGCTCGACGGCGCCAGGTACACCGCGCTGGAGCCGGTCGGGACGGCCCGGGAGAGGCTGCACTGGCTGGACCGCGACCCGAGCGGCTACCGACCGCAGCCGTACGAGCAGCTGGCCACGGTCTACCGGCAGATCGGGCACGAGTTCGAAGCCCGCACGGTGTTGCTGGTCAAGCAACGCCGGCGCCGGCGCCGTCTCTCCCCGCCGGGTGCGGCCTGGGGTCTGCTGCAGGACGCGCTGGTCGGATACGGGTACCGGCCGGGGCGGGCGGTGCTGTGGCTGCTCGTGCTGACCGCCCTCGGCACCACCGTGTTCAGCCTGCACCCACCCTGGACCGCGTCCGGCGCCACGGCCTTCCAACCGGCGGTCTACACCCTGGATCTGCTCATCCCCATCGTCGACTTCGGTCAGGAACGGGCGTTCGGGATCGGCGGCCCGGCACAGTGGCTGGCGTACGCCCTGACAGCCATGGGCTGGATCTTGTTCACCGCCGTCGCGGCGGCCCTGACGCGGACGTTCAACCGCCCCTGAGACGCCCGCCCGGCGCGTCGCCACCGATGGTTGTGGCTCGCCGATCGCCGGTTGTTTGATCCGCCACCCGGGCGGCCGGTGTGATGCGCCGGTGAGACTCGGATCGGGCTTCGGCTGGCTGTGGACGTCGTACGCGGTCAGCACGTACGGCACGTGGCTCGCGTTCGGGGCGTTTCCGCTGCTCGCGGTGCAGGTGCTGCACTCGTCGGCGTTCGCGGTGTCGCTGCTGGAGGCGGCCGGCACGGCCGTCGCGGCGGTCGCGGCGGTCCCGCTCGGGCCGTGGGTGGCGCACCGGCCCAAGCGGCAGGTGATGGTCGCCACCGACCTGGCCCGCTTCCTGGCCATGGCGAGCGTCCCGGTCGCGTACCTGCTCGGGGTTTTGTCCTACGGCCAACTGCTGGCCGTCGCGGTCGTCTGCGGCGCGGCGGGCATCGCGTTCGGCGCGGCGTCCGGGGCGTACCTGAAGCATCTCGTTCCGGGCGGGCGCCTGCTCGTGGCGAACGCGCGGTTCGAGGGTACGAGCTGGGTGTCGACGGCGGTCGGCCCGCCGCTGGGCGGCGCGCTCGTCGGGCTGCTCGGTCCGGTCGTGACCGTCACTGCCGACGCGTCGAGCTACCTGTTGTCCGCGCTCGCGGTCCGCCGGATCCGGGGCGACGACGTGGCCGCGCCCCGCGCCCCGGGCGCCCGGCCGACCGGAGCGGACCTGGCGCGGGGCTGGCGGTTCATCGGCCAGGAGCCCGTGCTGCGGCGGCTGTTCCTCAACTCGGTGCTGGTCGGTGGCCTGATCATGGCCACCGCGCCGCTGCTGGCCGTCCTGCTGTTGGGCGACTACCACCTCCCGCCGTGGCAGTACGGGTTGGCCTTCGGCGTCCCGGCGCTCGGCGGTCTGGTGGGTGCCCGTCTGTCCGCGCGCCTGGTCCGGCGGCACGGCCGGTACCGGGTGCTGGCCGTGTCCGGCTGGCTGCGCGCGGTCTTCCCACTCGGTCTCGCGTTCGTCGGTCCCGGCGTTCCCGGGCTGCTCACCGTCATCGTCGTCGAGGCCCTGCTGATCACCTGCATGGGCGTGTTCAACCCGGTCCACGCCACCGAACGGCTGCGCCGCACTCCCCCGGACCACACCGCCCAGGTGCTCACCGCGTGGAGCGTCGGCAGCCGGCTCACGCAGGCCGTCCTGACGCTGCTCTGGGGCGTCCTGGCGACGGTGGTCGGGCCGCTCGCCGCGATCACCGCCTCCGGGGTCCTCCTGCTCGCCACGCCGCTCCTGCTGCCCCGGCCGGAAGCGTGGCGCCGGCCCGGGTCCGGCGTGGCGTCCGAGGGTCGGCGAGCTGTCGGTGCGCCGCGCTGACCCCTGCCTAGGCCGGGCGGCCGAAGGTGACGGCGTCCCGCACGAGCGGGGGCACCCGCTCCGCGAGCTGCCGGTCCGGCCGGGCGCCGAGGGCGTCGTTGACCGTGGAGAACGCCAGCCGGAAGGCGATCAGGGTGGTGGCCTCGAAGACCTCCCGGTCGCTGAGCCCGGCGTCGCGCAGGCCCCGCACGTCGTCCTCGGTGGTGGCGTTGGGGTCCCGGACGACCTGACGAGCCCATCCGGCCAGGGCGGCCTCGCGGCCGGACAGCTCGCCGTCGGCGCCCCCCAGCACGTCCGCGGCGGTCGCCTCGTCGCTGAGGTCGGCCAGCCGGGCACCCCACGCCAGGGCGCAGTAGGCGTCGCCCCGGGCGGCCGCGGTGGCGGCCACCAGCACGGCCACCTCCCGCGCCGAGAGGCTCGAGTCGCCCAGCAGCTCGGCGCGGACCGCCTGGAACGACGCGGACACGTCCGGACGCCAGCACCAGACGCGGGTGAGGTTGTTCACGTAGCCGTCGGAGGCGACGTCCTCGTCGTAGGCGGCGGTGACGGCCGGACCCGGGGGCGGGTCGGGAAGGAAGGTCGGGCGACTCATGGAGGCAGTGTGCCGGAGTTTCCCGGCCACCCGGAGACCGATGGGCGACAGTTCGCGCGACCGGCTCGGGACCCTCGCGCTGATCCGCGTCTATGATCCACCCACGGTCCGACCGGGACGGGGGAACGAAATGATCAAGTCGGTCTTCTTCGATGTCGGCGGGACGATCCTCGACGAGTCCCGCGAGTTCGCCGACTGGGCGGACTGGCTGGGCGTGCCCCGGCACACGTTCTCGGCGGTGTTCGGCGCGGTGATCGCCCGGGGCCTGGGCTACCAGGAGGTGTTCCGGGTGTTCCGGCCCGATTTCGACCTCACGGCCGAACTCGACCGTCGGGTGGCCGCCGGGGTGCCGGAGTCGTTCGGCGAGGAGGATCTCTATCCCGACGCCCGCGCGTGCCTGACCGCCCTGGCGGAGCAGGGCCTGCACCTGGGGCTGGCCGGCAACCAGCCGGCCCACGCCGAGGCCGGTCTGCGCGCCCTCGACCTGCCGGTGGACGTCATCGGCACGTCGCACGGGTGGGGCGTGGACAAGCCGGCACCGGAGTTCTTCACCCGGGTCGTCGAAGCCGGCGGCGGCGACGCGTCGTCCATCCTGTACGTCGGCGACCGGCCCGACAACGACGCCCGTCCGGCCATGGCGGCCGGCATGCCGGCGTGCCTGATCCGGCGCGGCCCGTGGGGACACATCCTCGACATGCCCGACGTGGCGCAGCGGTGCCTGTTCCGCATCGGTTCGCTCGCCGAACTCCCGGCCCTGGTGGCCGCGCACAACGCGGCGGGTGAGCCGATTCGTTGATTGCACCATTCGCCCGCTTTCTGCGCCGATAATGCCCGTATGGGGAGGATCATCAGGTCCCAGCTGATCAGCTGGGGTGGGCCCGGCACCCGAGCGACCCGCCTGGAGCTCTTCTACGACCTGGTGTTCGTCTTCGCGTTCTTCAACGTCTCCATCCTCACCAGCAAGAACCTCACCGTGCAGTCGCTGCTGGAGGCGCTGCTCGTGCTGGTCCTGCTGTGGTGGTGCTGGACCGGCTTCGCCACGATCGGCAACGCGGTCCGGTCCGACGAGGGCGTCATGCCAGTCATCGGGCTCGGCATGATGGTGCCGGTGTTCCTCCTGGCGGTCAGCGTGGGTGTGGCGTTCCGCGACGAGCCGGGCGGCCTCTACGGCCCGTGGCTGTTCGCCGTGGCGTACCTCATGACCTGGGGGTTGAAGGCGACCGCACTCTGGACCATCGTGCGGGCGCAGGGCACGCCACGCCTGCCCGCGCTGTTGCTCGTCGGGCCGGCGCTGGTCAGTACGGTGGTCATCCTGTTGGCGGCGGTGGTGCCACAGCGGGTCGTGGCAGCCGGCGCGGTGCAGAACGTGCGGATCGGGTTCTGGATCGTCGCCCTGGTGCTGGAGTACCTGGGCGGACTGTTGCTCGCTCGGACGGGCTGGCGGCTGCGCTCGGTGGGGCACGCGGCCGAGCGGCACGCGCTGATCGTGCTCGTCGCCCTCGGAGAGTCCGTGATCGCGCTGGGGATCGGCGCGTCGGCGCAGTACGGCCGCCCGGTGGGCCTGTCGACGGTTCTCGCGTCGGCGCTGGGCATCATCGTGATCGCCGCGCTCTGGTGGCTGTACTTCGACTGGATCGCCGCGGCGGTGGAACAACGCCTGCACGGCGTACGCGGGCCGGGCCGGATCCCGCTCGCGCGGGACGTCTACACCTACCTGCACCTGCCGCTGGCCGTCGGGGTCATCCTCTTCGCCGTCAGCCTCGAGCGGCTGTTGGGCATCCTGCTGCACGCCGAGCACCCCAGCGGTGCAGAACGACCCGGTCAGTTGCATCCACTCCTGCTCTACGGCGGGGTGATCCTCTTCGTGCTCGCCCTGGCGACGATCGAGCTACGCGCGCTGCGCCGACTCGACCGGACGCTGCTGGGAGCAGCCCTGGTCCTCGCCGCACTGGTGCCGGTGGCCTACCGGGTGCCGGAACTGGCCGCGCTGGCGCTGCTCGCCGGCGTCACGCTCGGCGTCGTGGCCGTTCAGCTCCGGTTGACCGGGCCGCTACGGCGGGAGGTCCGTCAGGTGGCACTGGACGAGCAGAAGCTGGTGGAGACCGAGCTGAACCCGTGGCGGGCCCGCCGGCTGTGAACACGCGCCACCCGGTTCAGCTCGCCGCGGCGGTGCGGTTTCCGAGCGGATCGTCGAGAAGCGGCGCGAAGCCCAGCTCGGCGGCGCCGATCAGAGTGGTGTCGTCACCGAACGCCGACACCCGCAACTCGACCTTGTCCCGCGACACGGGCAGCACGTTGGCCCGGATCCGGCGGCGGACGTGCGGGGCCGAGCCCTGGAACACCTCGCGGAGCGTGCCGCCGAAGATCACCACGCCGGGGTTGAACAGGTTGACCACGTTCGCCACCCCGATGCCCAACCAGTCCCCGACGTGTCGCAGCGCCGCCCGGGCGGCCGGGTCGCCCCGGGCCGCGTCGGTGACCACGGCCCGCACCGCGACCCGCCCGATGCTGCCGGCCGGTCGGCCGGCCGCGTCGAGCAGCGCCCGCTCACCGACCTCGGCCTCCAGGCAACCGCGGGAACCGCAACCGCAGGGCCGACCCCGGTAGGGGTTCACCAGCATGTGGCCGACCTCGGAGCCGTATCCGCCGTCCCCGCCGAGCAGCTCCCCGCCCACGATGATCCCGCCGCCCACCCCGACGTCGCCGTGCAGGTAGACCAGGTTGCGCACCCCGACGCCGGCGCCCCGCTGGTGCTCGGCGACCGCGCCGAGGTGGGCCTCGTTGCCGACCAGCACCGGCAGGCCCAGGTCCAACCGCCGGGCCAGTTCGACCCCGAACGCCTGGTCCACCCAGCCGAGGTCCGGCCCGTACCGCACCAGTCCGTCGCCCGGCCGGATCATCCCGCAGTAGGACGCCCCGACCCCCACGCACACCGATCCGGGTGGGGCGCCGTGGTGCAACGCCCGTCCGAGGTCGGCGAGCACGGACACCACGAAGTCGAGGTCGGCACCGGCCCTCGGCCTGGTCGCCTCCAGGCGGGCGGCCACCACCCCGCCCAGACCGACGCGGGCGGCCACGAGCCGGTCCACCGCGATGTCGAAGGCGAGGACGTGCACGGCGTCCGACGCCGGCCGGACCAGCAGGGACGGTCGGCCCGTCCGCCCGGCGGTCGGGGCCGGCTCCTCGCGGACGAGTCCCGCCGCCACGAGTTCGCCGGTCAGGGCCAGCACCGTGCTGCGGTTGACGCCCAGCCACTCGGCCAGCCGGACCCGGGAGACCGGGCCGCCCAGGTGGACACGCCGGAGCAACGCGGCGAGGTTGCGCCGGTGGCTGTCCCCCGCCGGGGGTCGGTCCACAGCCGGACCGTTCAGCATCGACCACTCCGTCGGATGGCAACTGGCACGACAAGGATAGACGGCCGACGACGCCGCGCGGTCCGGCGGCGGGCGTGCGGACGACCGGTCAGGCCGACGCGTCGCGCTCGCGCCGGGCCCGGTCCAGCCGGCGTCGGGCGTGGACGTCGGTCCCGGCGCGCTCGGCCAGCTCGCCGAGCCGGCCGGCCCGGACCAGCAGGTCCAGGTGCCACAGGTGGGCGTCGTGCCGGTCGGGGTCGCGGCTGTAGCACTCGGCGAACGCCTCGACCAGGGCGATCGCCGAGGCCCAGTCGCCGCGTTCCTGCGCCGCCTCCGCCGCCGCCCGGTCGAAGATCGTCGCCATCCCGCCAGTATCGCCCGCGTGGGGGTTTGCCGACCGGCCCGCCCGGACACCTGTGGCGCATGTTCGACGACTTCACCGACGAGCGGATCGACGTCGGGGAGGTGGAGCTGCGGGTGCGCCACGCGGGTCAGGGCCCGCCCGTCCTCCTCGTCCACGGCCATCCCCGTACCGGGGCGACCTGGCACCGGGTCGCCCCGCGGCTGGTGGCGCGGGGGTTCACCGTGGTCTGCCCGGACATGCGGGGCTACGGGCGGTCCGGGAAGGCGGACCTGCGCCCGGACCACTCCCAGCAGTCCAAGCGGACGGTCGCGGCGGACCTGCGGCGGCTGATGGACCTCCTCGGCCATCCGAGGTTCGCGGCGGTCGGGCACGATCGCGGCGCCTACGTGGCGCTGCGCCTGGCGCTGGACCACCCGGAGGCGGTCGACCGCCTGGTGGTCCTCGACGGCGTGCCGATCAGCGAGGCGCTGGCGCGGTGCGACGCGACGTTCGCGCGCGAGTGGTTCCACTGGTTCTTCTTCGCCCAGCCGGACGTCCCGGAGCGGGTCATCACCGCCGACCCGGACGCCTGGTACGCGGCCAAGGCCCGGCCCGAGAGCATGGGCGCGGAGAACCACCGGGAGTTCCTGGAGGCCGTCCGCGACCCGGCGACGGTCCGGGCGATGCTGGAGGACTACCGCGCCGGGCTGGGGGTGGACCGGGAGCACGAGGAGGCCGACCGGCGGGCCGGGCGCACCGTCCGCTGCCCGACGCTGTTCCTGTGGTCGACCCGCGACGACATGGAACGTCTCTACGGCGATCCACTGGCGCTCTGGCGGCCCTGGGCCGACGACCTGCGCGGCCACCCGATCGAGTCCGGACACCACGTCGCCGAGGAGAACCCGGACGACCTGACCGAGGCGGTGCACCGCTTTCTCGCCTGATTCCGTCGGAGGTGGCGGTTACCCTGCCGTCATGGCGGGCGCGGAGCTTGACGAGTTGGTGGTGCCGGACGCGGAGGCGCTGCGCGCGTGGTTGGCGGACCACCACACCACGTCCCCCGGTGTCTGGCTGGCCCTGACCCGCAAGGGCGGCACCGTCACGACCCTGACCTGGCAACAGGCGGTCGACGAGGCGCTGTGCTTCGGCTGGATCGACGGTCAGGCCCGCAAGCGGGACGACGAGACGTCCTGGATCCGCTTCACCCCGCGCCGGGCCCGCAGCGCCTGGTCGCAGCGCAACGTCGCGCACGTGGCCCGCCTGGAGGCCGAGGGCCGGATGACGCCCGCGGGCCGGGCCGCGGTGGAGGCCGCGAAGGCGGACGGTCGGTGGGACGCCGCCTACGCCCCGCCGTCGGAGACCGAGGTGCCGGCCGACCTGCTGGCCGCGATCGCCGAGGTCCCCGCCGCCCAGGCCATGTTCGACGTGCTCACCAAGACCAACCGGTTCTCGATCGTGCACCGCCTCAACGCGGTCAAGCGGGCGGAGACCCGCGCGCGCAAGATCGCCGAGTTCGTGGCCATGCTGGCGCGCCACGAGACGCCTCATCCGCAGAAGGCCAGGCCTCCGGTCACGCCCTGACCGCCGCCACGGCCGCGTGCGGGCGGTGCACGCCGTCGCCGGGCCGGTGCAGGCGCGCCACCTCGGCGAAGCCGGCCCGGGCGAGCCGGTCGGCGAACGCGTCCACCGGCCAGCGGTAGGCGGTGACGACCTTGTGGTCGAACGCGGCCACCTCGTCGCCGACGAAGATGCCGAACACCAGCGTCGCGCCCGGGGCCGTGACCCGGCGGAACTCGGCGAGCACGTCGTCGAGGTCGTCCGGTGGCAGGTGGATGACCGAGCCCCAGGACAGGATGCCGGCGAGGCGGTGGTCGGCGAACGGCAGATCCGCCATCGAGCCGCGCAGGTAGCTGCCGTCCGGGTAGGCGGCCCGGGCGTGGGCGATGAACTCGCCGACGACGTCGAGGCCGGTGGCGTCGGCCCCGGCCGAGCGGAGGTGGTCGGTGAGGTGACCGGGCCCGCAACCCGCGTCGAGCACCGGACCGGGCCGCCCGGCCAGGTGCGCACGGATGAAGGCGAGGTCGTCGGCGTGCACCTGCCCGCTGGTGCCGAACAGTTCGATGTAGAGGTCCGCGACGGACGCGTACGCCCGGCGGACCTGATCCGTGGTCGTCACCAGGCGACGATAGAGGGTCGGCGCCGAAGCTGACCGGCAGCCCGAAGATCAGGACGACGACGCCGAGCATCTGCACGAGCGTCGCGCCGCGGAACAGGGCGTCGTCGTTGTCGTACGCGGATCCTATGAGGCGACCGGTGGGGGCGCGGCCGGAACGTGCTCCCACATCTCGCGGGTCATCTCGTACTCGACCTCACCCTGGTCCGCGCCGGGCACCGGCTCGTCGAAGGTCGGGAAGTAGGTGCGCACGTACCGCATGCCGACCGCCTCCATCACCCCACGGGAGCCGGCGTTCACGGTCATCGTCTGGGCGATCACGCGGCGCTGCCCGACGGTGTCGAAGGCGTGCCGCAGCAGGACCCGGGACGCCTCGCTGGCCAGGCCCCGGCGCCAGTAGCGGCGCGCGAGCCGGTAGCCCAGCTCCGCGACGGTGGGGTCGTCGGGCTGGTCGGGGCCGTTGGCCGGCGGCAGCATCATGAGCCCGACGAACTCGCCCTCGTCCTCCGCCGCCGGGGCCGTCGAGCCGCGCGCGCCGCCGTCGGACCCGAAGGCCATCCAGAAGCCCAGGCCGTCGACCCTGGTGGCCAGTCCCCGTCGTCGCGCGTGGGAGGTGACCACCTCGTCCCTGGTGCGGGGCCGGGAGTAGAGGTAGCGGAGCACCTCGGCGTCGGAGTCGAGCTGGACCTCCAGCTCCAGGTGCCGGTCGGCGAGGGGAACCAGCAGCAGGCGGTCGGTACGCAAGATCGGCTGAGGCATGCGGCCACCCTCGCACGAGCGCCCGGACACCGCGATCGGATTCTTCCGCGAACGGGTCGGCGACGCGTGGCGTCGGTGGGCCATGCTGAGATGACGCGGACAACGGACGGTTGGGAGTGGACCATGACGGCGTCCTGGCTCTGGGTCGTCCTGTGCGGCGTACCGCTGCTCGTCGTTGCCGTGTCGGCGGTCGTCGTGGTCCGACGCCGCCGCGCGGCCCGCGCCTCGACGGACGACCCGGTGCTGCGGGACGCCCGGCGGGCCATGGCCGAGATGCAGCGCCGACGCCGGCGCTCCGGCAAGGGCACCATCCGAGGTCAGGGCGGTGGCGGAGACACGACGACGATGCACCAGACCGCCTACGGCTCGGACACCTCCGCCGGCGCCTGAACCTCACACGACCTTGTGGATGCGTACCCTCGGCCGCTCGTCGCGCAGGTGGCCGAGCTTGTGCTGGCGGACCTGCTCGTCCCACACCGCCTGGTCGTAGTCCGGCCCCGGCGCGACCCACCGGTGCGACCCGTCGCTGTAGTGGAACTTCTCGTCCCCGGCCCGCAGCACGCTCACCGCAGCCAGCCCAGGAACCGCCTGTGCAACGCTCCGGCGGGCGCCCAGCTCAGATCGACCGTCGCCCGGCGCGCCGGTCGTCCCGGTGGCCTGGTCGGCACCGACGCCGTCAGGGCTGCCGTGGCCGAGCTGTCCGGCCAGGAGTACGTGCCGCGGTACGCCCGGCCGTGACGTCCCGCACCGCCGGTCCGGTTACGGCGTCCAGTCGCGCCGCAGCAGGCCGTAGACCACCATGTCGGCGAAGCCGTCGCCGTCGTACTCGCGCTCCCGCTGGGTGCCCTCGTGGACGAACCCGCACTTCTCCGCGGTCCGCCGCATGGCGGTGTTGCTGGCCAGCGTCTCCAGCTCCAGGCGGCGCAGGTTGCGGTTGCGGAAGCCGTACCGGCAGAGCAGCCGGATCACGTCGGTCCCGTAACCCTGGCCGCGCGCCTCCGGCAGCAGCGTGATGCCGAGGTGGGCGTACCTGTTGAAGACGTTCATACCCCACAGCGTGCTGCTGCCGAGGAACGTGCCGTCCGCCACGGTCTCGACGAGCAGCGACACCGGACTGTCTTCATCGGCCGGCTCGCTGGCCCGCTTCTCCAGCCGGGCCCGGACCTGACCGACGTGGTGCGGCACGAACGGGTCGCCGTCGGTGATCAGGTGCAGCTCGGGATCGCTGTGCAGACGGAACAGGTCCGGCGCGTCGTCGGGCGTGGGCGGGCGAAGTCGGACCCGGTCGGTGGCGAACATGCCGCGACGCTAACAGCCGGGGTACGGCGCCACGACCGGGTTTGTCGCCGGTCGCGTCGTCCACCGGTGCCGCACGCCGGTCTGGAATGCTTCGCCCATGCCGTCGTTTCCGCCCACCTTCGCCGCCGAGGTCGTCGCGCAGCCCGCCCGGGCCCAGTTCGAGGCGTTCCTCGACGAACACCGCGACGCACTCGACCGCTGCCTGGACGGGCTGACCGAGGAACAGGCGCGCCGGTCGTTGGTGGCCTCCCGGACCACGCTGCTGGGTCTGGTGAAGCACGTGACCTTCGTGGAGAAGGTCTGGTTCGACGAGGCCGTCACGGGTCGGTCGCGGGCCGAGATCGGCATCCCCGAACGGTCGGAGGACTCGTTCCTGCTCGACGACCGCGACACGATCGCCGGCGTCCGGCAGGCACACCGCGCGGCCTGCACGGCGTCCCGCCGGGCCACCGCGTCGCTGGGCCTCGACGACGTCCTCACCGGGCACCGGCGGGGACCGCTCCCGCTGCGCTGGGTCTACCTGCACGTGCTGCGGGAGCTGGCCCAGCACTGTGGGCACGCCGACATTCTCCGGGAGCAGATCGACGCCGGCTGACGCGCGAGGGCACCTGCGACAGCCGCGCGGCGGGTACCTTGCGCAGTGGGCCGGACGAGGAGGAGAGCGATGACCGGTGGTGGCCTCTCGCCGAAGCGGCTGGTGCGGCTGCGCGACCTGCTCGACCGGCACGTCGACACGGGCTTCGTTCCGGGAGTCGTGACCGTGGTCGCCCGCCACGGCCACGTGCACGTCGAGGCGGTGGGCCGGCTCGCGTTCGAGGGCCCGGGGTCGGGCACGCCGATGGCGGTCGACACGATATGCCGCCTGGGTTCGATGACGAAGCCGATCGTCTCCGCGTGCGTGATGACGCTGGTCGAGGACGGCACCTTGCGCCTCGACGACCCGGTCGACGAACTCCTGCCCGAGCTGGCGGGCATGACCGTGCTGGTCGACCCGCACGGGCCGCTGGACGCCACCGTCGCGGCGCGGCGCCCGATCACGCTGCGGGACCTGCTGGTCGGCACCCTCGGCACCGGCATGGTCCCCGCCGAGCCGGGCACCGTCCCGATCGCCGACGCCCTGGACGCGCTCGACTACTCGTCACCCGACGGGTGGATCCGTCAGCTCGGCGCGCTTCCGCTGGTCCACCAGCCCGGCGAGCGCTGGATGTACGACGTCGCCGCCAATGTCACAGGCGTGCTCGTCGCCCGGGCCACCGGCATGTCCTTCGGCGACGCCGTACGCGAGCGCGTCTGCGACCCGCTCGGCATGAAGGACACCGCGTTCAGCGTGGGTGCCGGGAACACCGAACGGCTGGCCACGGCGTACGAGAGGGACGACGCCCCCACCGGCGGGCCGGTCGTGGAGGACGGCCCCGACGGGCGCTTCAGCCGGCCCCGGGCGTTCGAGTCCGGCGGCGGCGGGCTGGTCTCCACCGCCGACGACGTCCTCGCCTTCGCCTCGGCACTGCTCGCCGGGGGCGCCCAGCACGGCGGGCGGGTGCTGTCCCGGCCGGCGGTCACGCTGATGACGAGCGACCACCTGACCTCGGCCCAGAAGGCGACGTCCGGCTTCTGGCCCGGATACTTCGACGACATCGGCTGGGGTTTCGGGATGTCGGTCCGCACCCGCCGCACGCAGCTCGGGCCCTCGGTCGGCAGCTACGGGTGGCCCGGTTTCTACGGCACCGCCTGGTACAACGACCCCGCCGAGGACATGACGACGATCGTCATGATGCAGCGTGCGCACGCCGGCGACCAGACGCTGCCGATGTGGCACGACCTCTGGACCGCCGTCTACCAGTCGATCGACGACTGACCCGTGACCGGGCAACCGCACGCGCCGGGCCAGGGCGGGCGACGCCGAGGCGGTCTTCCGGTCAGGCGGCGCGCGGTGGCAGCCGTCGTGGGCGGGGTGATCGGACTGGCCGCTCTCGGCGCGGCGTTCGTGGTGCTGCCGGGATTGGTCGTCGGGCACGACCTGGCCGGGGCGAGCGTCCCGGTCCAGGACCGGCTGACCGCGGTGGGTGAGGTCCGCAAGACGATGCTCCAGGCGCTCGCCGGCGTCGTGCTGTTCTTCGGCGCCTACGCCACCTGGCGGCAGCTCCGGGTCAGTCAGGACAGCCTGCGCGCCACCCAGGAGAGCAACCTGACCGACCGCTTCAGTCGAGCGGTCGACCAGCTCGGCAGCGACAAGCTGGACGTACGCATCGGTGGGCTGCACGCGCTGTGGCGGATCGCGGAACACTCCGCCCGCGACCGGGAGGCGGTCATCTCGATCCAGGCCGCCTTCCTGCGCACCCACCTGCCGTGGCCGCCGCCCGGTGCGGGAGCGCCCGCGGCGGACGCCGACATCAACGACGTCGCGCCGCTGGAGACGCGCGTCGCCGACGCCCAGGTCGCGCTGACCGGGCTGGGCGTGCTGTGCCAGCACCACCGGGAACAGCGCTGGGTCAACCTCAGCGACACGGATCTCCGCCGGGCGGACGGCGACGGGCTCTGGCTGCCGGAAGTCAACCTCGACCGGGCCTGCATGGAGGCGGCGGGCCTCTTCCACGCCAACCTCACCCAGTCGTCCCTGGTGTCGACGAACCTGCGACACGCCGACCTCAAGACCGCCGTCCTACGCCGCGCCCGGTGCGTCGGAGCCGACCTGCGCGGGGCCCGGCTGGTGGAGACCGACCTGCGCGACGCCGATCTTCGCGAGGCGGACCTCCGCGAGGCGAACCTGCGCAAGACCAGGGCCGACGGCGCGGTCTTCCACCGCGCCGACCTGCGTCTGGCCGACCTGCGCGGGGCCGACCTCGGCACCGCCACCCTCACCGAGGCGCGGTTGGACGGCGCGCTCGCCAGCGACCTCACCCGATGGCCGGCCGACTTCGATGCCCTCGGCGCCGGCGTCGTCGTCACCGACGACCCCGGTCCCGAGCCGCCGCCCCTGCTCCAACCGCCCGGGATCACGACGAAGGCCCCGAAGCTCCGATCGATCCCGTGACCGGGCTGGGAAACTCACACCGCCCGGCCGAGCAGCCGCCATCCGCGGCGCAGCCAGGGATCCGTCCCCCGGCGCAGCAGGTCCGCGCAGTGCTGCGCCGTGGTCCTGGCCAGCTCGGCGTCGTCCGCGCCCATCCAGCCGTTGCGGCAGGCGTCGTCGTACTCGTCCCGGTCCTCGATCTCGACCCGCCCGTCGGCCTCGTGCCACACCGGGTCGAGTTCGAGGTCGACGTACCGCCAGCCACTCTCGGTGATCTCCGGTGGCCGGCACACGTCGATCTCCAGTCGCCGGTCGGCGGGATCGCCGACCCACCACGCCGCCCACGGCCGATCCGGTGCCAGCAACACCACCACCGGTACGGAGAGGGTGCCGCGGTCGTGCGGGGCACCCCAGGCCGAACCGACGGGACCGCGCAGCCACGTGCCGTCGCGGTCCTGCCCGGCGCACCGCAGGTCGAACCAGAAGACACCACCGGGGCGCTTGATCTTGGATAGACGTACGGTCTCGGCGGCCGTCCTGTCGCTCACCCGAGCAGCCTAGGCAGTCGCACTCCGACGCGGCGCCCACCGACCCCGGACCCGGCGAATTCGATCGACAGGACGATCGAGCGGGCTCTACGGTCGCGCGGTGCGCCCCGGAGAGATCGTCGTCGCTGTCGAGCAGGTTCACGCTCTGATCGACGAGCAGTTCCCGCAATGGTCGAATCTGCCGATCGTCGCCCAGCCGTTGACCGGCACCGACAACGCGCTGTTCCGGCTCGGCGACTCGCTGACGGCGCGGCTGCCACGGGCGCCGTGGGCGGTCGACCAGGTGGCGACCGACGCGACCTGGCTACCCCGGCTCGCGCCGCACCTGCCGGTGCCAGTGCCGGTGCCGGTCGCGGTCGGCCAGCCGGGCGGGGACTATCCGTGGCCGTGGACCGTCGTCCCGTGGCTGGACGGGCACAACCCGGAAGCCGGGCCGGACCTCGTCGACCTCGCCGTCGACCTCGCGAGCTTCGTCCGCGCGATGATCGCGATCGACCCGATGGACGGGCCGGTCAAGGAGGGGATCCAGCGCGGCGTCCCCCTGGCGCAGCGGGACGAGTTGACCCGCCGGTCGATCGCGGCGCTGGGCGACCGGATCGACCGGCGGGCGGTGACCGCCGCGTGGGACGAGGCGATGGCGGCGGACGAGTGGCCCGGACCACCCGTGTGGCTGCACGGTGACCTGCTCGGCGGCAACCTGCTGGTCGAGCGGGGCAGGCTCACCGGCGTCATCGACTTCGGTGCTCTCGGCCGCGGCGACCCGGCGGTCGAGGTGCGGCCGGGCTGGAGCCTGTTCGATGCCCGCGCCCGGGCCGCCTACCGGGAGGCGCTCGGTTTCGACGAGGCGACCTGGGTACGCGGGTGGGCCTGGATGCTGTCGGGCTCGCTCTACTGGCTGGCCGACCTGTGGGACCTGATCAGCGAGGACGACCGCGCGGACGCTCTCCGCTCCATCGACCACATCGTGCGTCACCGCAACGACTGAGCTGCGCGAACGCCCACCGGCCCGCTCGTCCCCGCGACCGCGGTGCCCCGGTGACAGGGGCGGTGCCCCTGGTCAGTGGTGGAGCGGGCGGTAGCGGAGGTGGACGACGCCGTTGTCGAAGCGACGCTCGTCGAGGAGCGCGTAGTCGGTGCGTACCCCGGTGGGCAGTCCCGGCTTACCGCCTCCGACGGTGGTGGGCCAGACGAGCAACCGGCACTCGTCGACCAGCCCCGCCCGGATGGCCTGTGCGGCGAGGTCGGCGCCTCCGATGGTGATGTCACTGCCAGCCGTGTCCTTCAACTGCTGGACGGCGGCGGGGTCGAACCGGCGCTCGATGCGGGTGGCGGCCGTCGACACCTCGGCGAGAGTCGTCGAGTAGACGACCTTGTCCGCCGCCTTCCAGGTACGGGCGAACTCGGCCGTGAGATCGGACTGGGCGCCCAGCGAGGCGTCGGTCTCCCAGACGGCCATCATCTCGTACAGGCGCCGCCCGTAGAGGAACGTCCCCGCCGACCGCAGGATGTCGGTGGTGAACGCGAACACCTCGTCGTCGCGCGGGAACCAGGAGAAGGCTCCCCCCTCGTCCTCGATGTAGCCGTCGAGCGACACGTTCGTCACGTAGATCAGCTTTGCCATGCCTCTACCTTCCGGTGCACGTCCACGTGTCACCTTGGTCTGCGGGATCGGGCCGGACGTCTCCGTCCTCCGCCTGTTCTACGATCGACGCGGCCCGGATGCGACGCCGTTCGGACGAGGATTTCCCGGGACGGCGCCGCGATCAGGTGCGGCGGTTCATCGCTGCCTGGATCCTCAACCAGGTCGGGTCACTGTCCGACACGTCCGTGACCGTCTCCAGATCGCCGGGCTGCCAGGTGCGGTTTCCGTCGGTGAGGTCGAGGTGGTCCAGGTCGACGGTCGTAGCCTCGGTGGTGCCGGCGAGGAACTCGGTCACCGCGGCAGCCTCCCTCTCGGTCCGGTCGGCCCGGCGATCCGAGAGCACCAGAAGCGTGCCCGCGCCGGCAACGACCAGCTCACCCGTGGCGGCGGCCGTCAGTGCGGTCACCGCCGATCCCGGCAGTACCTCGTGCTCGGTCACCTGTGCCCCGTCGATGTCGGCCTCGACGACGACACCCCCCGGCGTGCCGATCCAGAGCACACCCGGAGTCGGTCCGAATGCGACGTTGTGACGCGACCAGGCCCGCATCCCGTCCAGCCACTCCTGCGGGTACGGGTAACCCGGATTCGGGTCACCGAGGGTGAGGCCGAGAACGCGGCGCAACGACGGAAACCCGAACACCTCCAGCGAATGGTCGTAGGCGTTGCCCCGGACCGCGAGATGCCGTCCGTCCGGGCTGAAGATCGGCGTGCCGTAGCCGTCGCAGTCGAGGATCAACGCCCGCCGCAGAGGCCGCAGCACCGGTCCGTCGTCCCGGGAGAAGAGGACGAGCGTGGCACCCTGGTCGCTCTGCAGGGTGGCCAGGAGGCCACCGCCCGGGTGCGCGACGATTCCGGTGTCCCAGCGCGGGCCGACCGTGGTGGCGCCGGAGGCGATGTCGAGCGCGACGGAGGACTCCCCGCCGTCCTCGCCGCCGGCGGGCGACAGCCACAGTCCCCGGCCGTCCGGAGCGAACACCACGTGCCGCCGGTAGCCGGTCGGCGGCACGCCGTCGACGGTGGTGACGCCCGACGGAGTCCAGCAGACGGTGCTGGTGCCGTCCGCCACGACCAGCCGCGGCTCGCGGGGATGCCAGGCGGCGGAGGGTGTCCGCCGGAACCGGTCGCGGCCGACGGCGTCGTAGCCGGCCGAGTCCGCACCGACGCCGCCGACCTCCCGCAGCTGCCCGGCCGTGTGCTCCCAGATCCGGATCGCCGGGCGGTCGGTGTCCCAGCCGGCGACCAACGGCAGCTCGGGGTGGCACAGCAACCGTTCGAGCGTGGCTTCGGAGCGCACCTGGGCCAGGGTTTCCACCGGCACACCGTAGTCGTGACGGGCACAAGACGGAGGCCCCCGCCACCGCTCATCCGTCAGACTGGCCGGGTGAACGACCGTGAGCTTGTCGCCTACCTGCGCCGGTGCAACTCGGAGGACAACCATGCGTACGCCGACGTCGCACACCGCTTCGGTGCGGACGCGCTGTTGGACAGCCACCTGCCGATGCTCGACCAGGTCGACCTGCTCGCTCAGGAGTGGCAGGCCATGGATCCCTCCGACGAGCGCTACGTCGGCCTTACCTACGCGCTGCGCGTGATCGCCGCGGCCTACCTGCGCCACCCCGCCTGACCCGGATCCCCGCGAGCTGATCGGTCACCGTGCGCGGTAGCCGGCGCCAGCGGTCACGCGACCGTCGGGCGGGCGCGCGGCGGTCAGGGACCGCTCGGCGACGCGGTGGTCGATGCCGACTCGCGACGATAGGGCCGATCAGGCCCGGGGAGGCGGCGGAGCAGTGCCGGCAGTGCACCGTGCACGAGGCGAAGCCCGGCCAGCTCGCCGATCCCGACCCAGGCGATGTCGTCGTGCTCGTCAGGTGCGCGGTTGGTGGGAGAACCGGCCCACCCTCCGACGTGCCAGACACTGATGAGCACGGCGTTCTCCCCACTGCCGACGCGCACGTCGCCCAACCGCGACGAGGACTCCGTCGCGATGCGCACGCCCAGCTCCTCGAACATCTCGCGGGCGAGGGCCTGTCGTTCCGACTCGCCCGCTTCGACGTGCCCACCGGGCAGGTCCCACAGGTCCGGGTAGGCCCGCCGGGTCGGGCTGCGGTGCACCAGCAGGACCGCGCCGTTCTCCACGAGCGCGCCACAGACGACGACATGCATGACGGGATTGGAGCACAGGGATACGACAGGCTCGCTCACGCCGGTCAGTCGGTCCCGCGCTCCCACGGACGCTGGATCCACGGATTACGGTCGAGGTAGGCCGTGATCCTGGGAAACCGCTGCCGGGTGCGGGTCTCGTCGGTCAGGTCGCCCGGCGCTCCCACCGGTGTCTCGGGTCCGGACGGGCCGTCGATGGCGAACGGAGCCCCGGTCGCGGCGATGTGCGCATCGAGAGGGAGACCGCAGAACCAGTCGATCCGCGCGTTGTGCCGGTCGGACGCCAACTCGACAAGGCTGTCCGGGTCGTTCTGCACGAGCCGGACGACAGGCCTTCCGTGCGACAGGATCCAGTCCTGCACGGCGGAGAAGTCGTCGTCGTCCACGCTGCCCAGAAGCAGTGTCGCGGCGTCCCGGATCGGCCAGCGGTACAGGCTGTCCTGCGCCTGGAGCCACAGGTCATCGAACCATTCGATCTCGTCCGGGGTCAACGCGCGCAGGCGGCGGAGAAGCACTTGGGCGACGCGTTCCGTGTCGGCGCCCGCCTCCGCTCGGGCGCCTTCCACGATCCGCCAGAAGCCCTCCCACTCCACGGCGCAGAGCCTAGCGAGCCGACTCCGCGTGCCGGAGACCCCGCGGCAGGTGCGTTCGGAGGACACGTGCTGGCAACGCGCCGTGGACACCGAGCACGCCCACCCGGACGACCTCTTCGACCTCCGCACCTCCTTCGCCGTGGATGACGGCGGCGAGACCGAGCCGTCAGACGCCGGGCCTGCGCCCGTGGCTGGGGAGTTCTCGAGCGAGTATCTTGCCGGCGTGGAGATCCAGGTGCGGGAGGGCACGCTCGTCGAGGTGCCGACGTCGGATGTGACAGGCATGGACCGGCGTGCGTTCGGCGAGTTCGTGGGGCCGGGTGGTGAGCTGGCGTCGTACGCGTTCGGCTGGGTGACCGGCTCGGACCCGCACGTCGCCCGCCTGTCCGTGGGGATCGGTGCCGGCAACCCCGGCGGCGGCACCTTCCACGCCGTCATCTTCGTCAATGAGGACAGCCATGCGTTCTCGCTCGTCGACGAGCCGTTCGAGCGGGTCCCGCAGGGCGGTCCCGACCTGACCGCGGACCAGTCACGTGCCCACGAGGACCTGCCGTTCGTCTGGTGGGTCACCGACCACGTCATGGCACACGACCGGCGCGCCTGGTGGATGCGACACTGGCTGCTGGGGACCACCTGCATCCAGACCCCGGAGGTCTTCGAACGTCACGAGCCGGTTCTGCGGATCAGTCACGATGCGGACGACGGGCTCTGGCAACTCATCGGGTCCAGCGACGCAGTCGGCAGCAACGGCAGGCTCCGGCACCTGCACCACGCCGTCGACGAGGATCCCAGCCTGATGGACGTCCTCGACCTGCCGCCCGGGCACTTGGCGGTACGCCCGGCCCTCGGGCGACCCTGGACCTGCGAGGTCTGACCTCGATCGAACACGGCCAGAACGGGGCCGCTACCTGGCCGCCGATGCCACCCCGGGACGCCTACCCGTTCGGGGAAAGAAGCTGGCCGCCGACCGGGTGCGGCCGGAGCGCGGCGGTGACGAGGCGGAGTTGTTCCGGCGACAGCTCGCCCCCGTGACGGCGGTAGGTGTGCGGTCCAAGGCCGACGAGGCTGCCGTCGACGTACGCCCATCGGCACGGCGCCCAGTACCTGCTGCTGTTGAGCAGTTCTTCGCCGGTCTGACGTACGCCGGACCGGGCCCCGAGGGCGACCAGGGCTTCCGCGACCAGGTCGACGGCGTGCTGCGGCCGGTCGCTGTCGGCACTGGCCGGAACGAGCATGAGCAACCGCTCGGCCGGGGTGTGCTCCGGGTCCGGCTGGTGGGCTGCGGCGACCACGTCCCGCCACGCGAAGGCCGGCCCTCGGAAGTGCCCGTCCAGGCAGGCGAGCGGGATCGACGCGCCAATGGTGCCGGGATCGAGCACGTAGTCGACGCCTCCGTCGCCGTCGGCGTTGCGCATGACGACATGCAGACGGCAGGGTCCGGCGAGTGGTAACGAGAACACCGGCCATTCGTACGGGTCGAGGAGGACGTCGACTATCTGCTCCAGGTCGGCCGGATCGACTCCGAAGGCGTCCGGCGCCGACGCGGCTCCACCGACGGTGGCGAGGAACGCGGGCCAGAACAGCGCGTGCGACATCACGTCAGCTCCGTCGACCAACGGCGAGCGCAGAATCGGCGGTGTGTACCCGTCCAGGTATCCGGGGATGATCACCTCGTCATCATGGCAGTGCGGCAACCACCCGGCGGACCAGCGCCGGCGTCGACGGCGTGGTCGAGGGCTCGCGCGTGGGTCCTACTCCTGCTCCTGCGCGTCGAGGTCGCGCACGGCGAAGCGGAGGTGTTCCCACTCCTCGTCGAGGATCACGTGGAGGCAGTGCACGACCGACTTCTCGTGATCGGGTGACCACGCCGAAGGCCGGGGCTCGGCGAGCAGCTCCGGCGTGGCGCGCGCGAGGAAGTCCCGCACCATGGTCTGCCGTTCGGCCCGCAGCGCGAGCACCTCGGCGAAACCCGGCTGCGCGGTGGCGAAGATCGACATGTCGTAGCCGTCCGTCTCGTACTCGGCGTGCGGCCGCCCGAGCGGGTGGAACGGCTGCGGCAGTCGCAGGATCGCCTTGCCGAGCCACGCGTCGGTGGCGAACGCGAGATGGCGCAGGGCCTGCGCGAACGTCCACTCGCCGTCGACCGAGACGTCGGCGGCACCCTCGGGCATGGACTCGACCCGGTGCACCGCGGCCGACCAGGCCGTCTCGAGCGCCGCCCACGCCGCGCGCAGCCCGTCGGGGTCCGTGGCGTTCTTCCGCTCGCGCCCGGGGAACCGCCGGTTCAGCTCGGCCTCGACGAGCGGCACCACGTCGACTCCGTTGACCAGCAGTGCGCCGTCCGCCAGCCACGGCGCGTCGATGTCGAGCCCGCGCACGTCGACGCCGCGCATCACCGCGCCGGCCAGCGTCGACCTGGTGAACCGCGCGCCCCGCAGGTCGCTGTCCTCGAACGTGCTGACGTCGCTCTGGGCCATGACGTCTCTCCTCCCGGCGGCGATCGCGGTGATGCTAGCGCGCGGGACCGACATCTGAGCATCGACGACAGCGGAATCGAGAGATCCTCGGTCCACCCCATCGCAACCCCCTCCACGAGAGCGGCACGCACCCCTACGACGGTCTTTCCGCGCACGCTCTCGAGGTCCACGATCAGGGCATGCTGCCGAAGAGGATGCCGTGTCTCGACGAGCCGCCCGTGCACCTGCGGCAGTTTCGGCGGGACGACGCCCCGCTCATCGCCTCGGTCGCGTCGGATCCGCTCATTCCCCTCGTCACGTCGGTGCCGCCCTCCGGCACCCACGAGGACGTCGCTGCCTACCTCGAACGGCAGCACCAACGGCTCACCGAAGGGTCCGGCTACTCCTTCGCGATCGCAGACGCCGAAACCGACGAAGCGGTGGGCAACATCGGCCTCTGGACCGACCACATCTCCACCGGGCGCGCATCGACGGGCTACTGGATCGCGCCGCAGTATCGACGCCGGGGTTACGTCCGGGCCGCCTTGCGGGCTCTCACCAGGTGGGCTCGTTCGCTTGACGACGTCAAGCGGCTGGAGCTGTTCGTCGAACCGTGGAACGAGGCCTCGTGGCGCGCCGCGGAAGCCTGCGGCTACCAGCGCGAAGGACTCCTGCGCAGCTGGCAGCAGGTGGGGGCCGAGCGCAAGGACATGTACGTCTACAGCCTCATTCCTGGCTGCGACTGAACGGTTCTCGACGACAGTCCGGGCCCGGCCCCGATGGATGTACACTGCCGGGCACGCGTGCAGGAGCGGGGCGGCGATGAGCGCTGAAGACCGGATCGAACGAGCCAGAAGCGCCTACGAGCAGGCGGTGTACAGCGGAGACACCAGCGGTCTGGGCGACGCCGAGCAGGCCCTGGACGCGGTCGAGGCCGATGTGGCGTTGGCGCGTGGCAGGATCCTGCACGCCCGCTACCAGGCCGCCGCCGACGCGCCGGCCGCCGAGGATCCCGCCGAACTCCCCCTGTTCGAGCGCGCACTTGAGCGCTATCGAGCGCTGGGCGACACCCGTGGCGAGGCCGAGGCGCTGTTCTGGATCGGTTGTCTCCACCAGTTCGTCAGGCGTGACGACGAGACCGCGCTGCCGCACCTGGAACGGTCGTGTCGGCTGGCGGCCGAGACCGGAGACCGGCGGACCCAGGCGGAGGCGCTGCGGCACCTGGGCATCGCGGCACACACCGCCGGCAGGTGGGAGGAGGCGCGGAAGCATCTGGAGGAGTCGTCCCGCCTGCGCCGTGAGATCGGGAACCTGCCCGGTGTGGCCTCCAACATGATCGGGTTGGCCTACCTCGCGGCGGCTCAGGGCCGCCGGGCGGAGGCGCTCGCCACACTCGACGAGGCGCACACCGTCGCCCGCTCGCACGGCGCGCACGCCGTCGTGCGGCACATCGAGCAGGCGAGAACAACGATGTGACGTCGCCCGTCAGCGCCCCGTCCATGCGGAGATTCGGCGAGGATGTCCGGGTGGCGACGCTGTTCGACGACGTGGTGGCGGATCTGGGGCTGGCGGATGCCGTCGGCCCCCGACTGGTCGGAGATCCGCAACCGGCGGCGTTGGCGTCACCGCTCGCCGTCGCCGAGTGCGCGACCGCGTCCGTGAGTGCCTGTCTCGCGGCTGCCGCCGACCTGGCTTCCGCACGCACCGGCCGGCGGCCGGACGTCACGCTCGACGCGGACCACGTGGCGGCGGCGATGCGCAGCGAGGTCTGGCTCCGCGACGCGCAGGGACGGGGGATCGACGGCTTCGCCCCACTGTCCCGGCTGTGGCGGGCCGCGGACGGTTGGGTGCGTACCCATGCCAACTATCCGTGGCACCGGGCGGCTCTGCTGTCCTCCCTCGGGATCGACGACGGTCCGGACGACGAGGTGCAGACTCGGGTGGCCGACGTGATCGCCGCGCGCTCGGCGTGCGATGTCGAAACCGCGGTGTACGCCGCCGGCGGGCTGGCCGTCGCGGCCCGTACCCACGACCGGTGGCGTGCGGACAGCCGGGACGGTACGGCGGAGGCGGCGCCGCTCGTGGCCATGGCGCCGCTCGGCCGCGGGTCGCCGCCACTGGCCGCACCGGGCCCGCTGCCGGCGTCGGGGGTGCGGGTGCTGGATCTGACCCGGGTCATCGCCGGCCCCGTCGGCACCCGGATGCTGGGGGCGCTCGGCGCCGACGTGCTCCGGGTCGACGATCCGCACCGTCCGGAGTTGCCGCTGCACGCGCTGGACGGAGTGATCGGCAAGGCGAGCACGAGTCTGGACGCCAGGACGGCCGACGGCCGCCACGTCCTGCACCGCCTTCTCGACCAGGCCGATGTGCTCGTCACCGGCTGTCGGCCCGGAGCGCTGCGCCGCCTCGGCCTCGACCCGGACCAGGTCGCCGAGCGGCACCCCGGCACCGTCGTCGTCACGCTCTCGGCGTGGGGAACGGAGGGAAGCTGGGGCACCCGGCGCGGTTTCGACAGCCTGGTGCAGATCGCCACCGGCATCGGCTGGGCCGCCAGCACCGACGGCGTCCGCCCCGGCGCGCTGCCCTGCCAACTGCTCGACCACGCCACCGGCTATCTCATCGCCGCCGGCGCGCTGGCCGCGTTGGCGCGACGCGCCCGCACCGGCGAGGCCACCCACGTGTCGGTGTCCCTCGTCCGGACCGCACGGTGGCTGCTCGACCAGGGTGTCACGTCGGGCAGGGGCGACGCGGCCGGTGATCCGGAGCGCCCGGTCGAGACCTACCGGATCGCCCTCGGAAACGGGTGGAGCGCGATCAGCCCGCCGGGCCGACTCGACGACCGTCCGCTGACCTGGCCGCACCTACCACCCGCCTACGCCCAAGCGCCGCCCAGGTGGAGCTGACCGCCCGCGGGCCCGACGCTGGGGACGAACCACCACACGAGCCACCCGGTCCGACGGCGAGCCGGCGGCCTCACCAGGGGCGGAATCCGTACCGCTCGGCGACCGCTTCCGCCAGTGCGGCGTCGAAGCGGGCCACGAGGTTGTTCACGAAGCTCCGCCACGAGCGGACGCCGTCGAGATCCAGGCTGCCCGGGGTGGTGCCGCGATGCACGATCTCGCCTCTGACCTCGTTGACGAGTGAGGTCAGCTCGGCCTGGGCCGAGCCGGCGTCGTACTGCCGCCAGGCGACCGCGTCGAGGACGTTCTCGATGCCGAGCGCCTTGGTGACCAGGTCGTTCACCTGTCGGCTCGCGGCGTTGTTGAAGGTCTCGATCTCGTGCCGGACCCGCTTTCCGGCGACGTCGAGCCAGCCGTCCCCGATGACCGCCCAGACGGACCGCTCGGCCTTGCTCGCCACCGCCGCCCGCAGGAACGGCGACAACAGGCTCGGATCGGCCGAGACCGCGGGAACGACCTGTTCGACCGCCTCGCCGACGACCTGCTCGACGTAGTTCTCCCACGCGGTCACGAGCACCACGAGCGCCGATCGCAGCAGGGGCGCGTTGTTCCCCTTCGGGCGGCCCGGGGATCCGGAACCGCTGTGCAGCGTCAGCAGGGCGTCGACATCCCGCTCCAGCTTCTCGAAGACCAACGTTGCGTTCGAGGGCATCGCCGGAACCTATCCGAAAGGGCCGCGATCCGTGACCCGCGTCGACGTCGGCCGGGTCGGCCCGGCCCGGTCAGCCACCCACGCGAGGGATCAGGCGCCGACGCCCCCGTCGAGGTCGCCGGCGAGCGAGTCGGGGACGCGCATCCGCCACGCGTCGGTGACCAGCTCCGTCAGACGCTCGACGTCGACGTGCGCCAACCGCAGCATGACCAGCGGAAAACCGTCATACGCGGGCGTGGTGAAGAAGAGATCGGGCTCGCCGAGCAGCAGCGCCTGTTTCTCCGCCTCGTCGCCCACGTAGAGCACCGCGATGTCGGTGCGGATGCGTCGCGGCCGGCCGGGCGTACGTTCGGGATAGGACCAGACGAACCCCTTGTCGGCGACCCGGAAGTCGAAGCCGTCACTGTCGATCTCGACCACGTGGGGCAGCGCCGACGCCACCCGCCGGACGTCGTCCGCGTCAACCACGGCGGTCACCCCGGAACACCGCCTTCCGCATCGGCACAGCCTAACCGGACGTGTCTCCAGGCCCCGCGCACGCCGCCGGTTCGAGCAGCGACAGCCTCCGCTGCCCCGCGTCGAGACCGATACGGATGCCGACCGGCATCGGCAGGTTCGGGCCCGCGTGTCCGAACTCGACGTTACCCAGAACCGGAATGTCCCGGTCGCCGAGGACGTCGAGGACGATCTCGGCGAGGGTCGGGTCGGGTGCCCCGAGCCCTTCGATGGCGTGCGGGACGCCCACGACCATGCCGGCGATCCGATCGAGGATGCCGCAGTGTCGCAGCACCTGCAGGTCGCTCCACACCCACGACGCGACGCCGCCCATCTCCTCCCAGAACAGCACCGCGCCGTCGAACCGTTCGAGCGGCAGCGCGTACCGGGTCGCCTGGGTCCGCATGATGCGGTTGAGCACGCCGCCGACCAGTCGGCCCTCCACCCGACCGGCGCGCCAGCACTCCCACGACGAGGTGGTGGGCAGCGCGCCGATCGCCTCGGTGCCGGTGAGCAGCGTCGAGTAGAGGCGCTCCAGTTCCGCCCGGCGCGCCTCGGGCACCCGTTGCCACGCCCCGCCGAGCCCCGGCGTGGCCAGATCGGCGTGGAACCCGACCAGGCCCGTACGGGCGTAGAGCACGAGGTGAAGCAGCGAGATGTCGCTGTAGCCGAGGATCGGCTTGGGGTCGGCGGTGATCGCCTCGACGTCGATCAGGTCGAGGTAGCCGAGCGCCGTCTGACCGCCGTCGTGCGCCACCACGGCGCGTACCTCGGGGTCGCGCAGCAGCGCGTTGAACTCCTCGGCGATCTCTGCCGGGGTTCCCGCGCTCCACCAGTGGCGCCGACCCGCCTCGAGTAGCGGCGCCCGACGCACCCGGAATCCCATCCCTTCCAGCACGGCCACCGCCCGGTCGAGGTCGGGCTCGTAGGCGGCGTGCAGCGGCCCGGACAGCGAGGCGATCACGACGAGGTCTCCGGGGCGCAGGGCTCGCGGTCGAAGCAGTGGGGGCAACGCGGGTCCGGTCAACGTCCCCACGTTCCCTTAGAACCCGTCGGCGGCCGGCCGAAGATGCCGTCGCCGGTCACCGTGGCGTCGTCGATCCGGCTCGGGTCGACGCTCCAGCTGCCGGCGATCGCCATCACGTCGAACTCGTTGGGCATGGCCTCGTGCCACCGGTCCAACTCGTCGTCCGACCAGTGCTCCATACCGGGCTCGCGGCGGCGGATGCCGACGTTCCGCTCGATCTCGACGACGGTGGGGTCACCCACGACCAGCGGCACCTCGCCCCGCTCCCCGATGAAGCAGTAGGCGCGCAGCAGGTCACCGTCCACCGCCCGCGCCCACAGGTGGTAGTCGGGGACCCGCTCGGTGACGAAGAACTGCACCTCGCCGAGCGTCCGGCTCAGCTCCCGCAGCCAGTCGCGGAACTCCGGCTCCGTCGTGTCGAGGCCGGGCGGCAGGTCCAGCCGGCCGTGGGCCAGGACCCAACCGGGTACGGGCTCCGCCACGTACACGCCCTGCGCGTAGGCGCGGTCGGTGCCGGTGGCCCAGTCGAGCGTCTCCCGCTCGCGCAGGTCGAGGGCGTCGGCGACCTCCCGCACGGTACGGCCGCGGACCGCCAGCCATGTCGTCTTGAAGCAGAAGCCGGGCACGGCGCACATGATCGCAGAACCGTACCCGGGCCGGAAGCGGTCGAGCCCGGCAAAACCGGGTGACCGGCGACGGCCGACGCCGGAACAATGGCGCCGTGGAGCAGATCGAGGTCGTCGTCGCCCATACGGAGCGGGCGACCCTGCGCGTCGGCGAGGTGTTTTTGAAGATCGACACCGACCCGGCGCGTACCGACGTCGAGGTCGAGGCGATGGCCCTGGTGCCGCTGCGCACCCCCGAGATCCTGTGGCGCCGGCCGCCCGTACTCGCGCTCGCCGCCCTGCCCGGCACGGCGCTCGGCCGCCTCGGCGAACCGTCGACGGCGTCGCCGGCGGCCT
>NZ_CADEAU010000011.1 GCF_902825405.1 Micromonospora maritima
CGCGGCGGAACGCGGCGGCGTGGGCGCGGACGTACGCCACGGCCGCGTCGGTGCGCGCGGCGCTCTCGTCGGTGAGGCGGTAGCCGCCGTCGTCGGCCACCACGCCGCGACCGAAGACCAGCAGGACGGTGGCGGGCGGCGTCATCCCCCCACGGTACGTGCGGCTCAGTCCTCCTCCGCCGGCCAGGGCGGCGCGCCGACCCCGGTGACCCGCACGCCGCCCCACGGGTCCACCTCGGTCAGCCGGGCCCGGGCGACCCGGTCGCCGACGCGGACGTCCACGTCCCGCCGGCCGGAGCGCAGCAGCCGCACCAGGCGCGGCTCCGGCTCGGTGCGCCCGGCCCAGTGGTAGCGCCCGTCGACCGGCTCCCACCGGCCACCGGCGTGCAGCCGGACCGGGGTGCCGGCGATCTCGGCCGGGCCCTGCCAGCTCACCTGTCGATCCGCTCGTGCGCGCGGGTCAGCTCCGGCGGCAGGTCCGCGCCGCGCCGGACCCCCTCGATGCCGCTCCACAGCAGGGTGGTCAGGTAGTCGGTGAGCGCGGCGCGGCTGATCGGCTGGCCGTGCGTGGTCCACCAGTCGCCGACCGCCTGGACGAACCCGACCAGCCCGTACGCCCACGGCTCGGCCGGGCCGGTGTCGAGGCCCAGCGCGCGCAGCCGGTCGCCGATCACCCGGGCCAGCCCGGTGGCGACCTGCCGGCTGGTGCCGCTGACCACCTGCTGGAGGCCGGGGAGGCCGGACTCGTGCACCAGGAACCGGTAGAGCGTCGGCTCGGACTCGATCACGCTCAGGTACGCGTCGATGGTCGCCTCCACCAGCGCCCGCTCCTCGCGTACCTGCTCCACCGCGGGCGCGATCGCGTCCACCACCCGCGCCGCGACCACCTCGCCGACCGCCAGCCAGAGCTGCGCCTTGTCGGCGAAGTAGCGGTAGAGCACCGGTTTGCTGACTCCGGCGGTGGCCGCCACCTGGTCCATGTCGACGCCGGGCCCGTGCCGCAACAACGCCTGCACGGCCGCGGCGACCAGGTCCTGGCGTCGTTGCTCGCGATGGCCGGCCCAGCGGTCGCGCCGGCCGCCGGAGCGGGGCGCGGGCGGGGTGTCCGGGCCATTGACATCGGTGGAGGTGCGTCGCATGCTACCACTCGTAACAGTTACCGGAAGTTACGTCAACCTGGAGGGGTCATGGAGCGGACGTCGGCCGGATTCCCTCGGGAGGCGGTCGCCGACCGCCTGCTCGCCGCCTCGGTGCGGACCAGCTACGACCCGCTGGTGGACCTCGACTGGTCGGCGCCGCCGGTGCCCGGGGCGTACTGGCTGCCGCCGCGGCGCAGCAGCCTCTACGGCACCCCGCTGTGGGACGGCATGACCGAGGAGCAGCGGGTCGAGCTGACCAAGCACGAGGTGGCCAGCGCCGCCAGCGCCGGACTGTGGTTCGAGACGATCCTCATGCAGATGCTGATCCGGCACTACTACGACGCCGACCCGACCAGCCGGCACGCCCAGTACGCGCTCACCGAGGTCGCCGACGAGTGCCGGCACTCCATCATGTTCGGGCGGCTGATCGAGGCGATCGGCACGCCGGTCTACCGGGCCGACCCGGTCGACCACCTGCTCGGCCGCTGGCTCAAGGCCACCGCGACCGGCCCGCAGATGTACGCCGCCATCCTCATCGCCGAGGAGATCCTCGACTCGTTCCAGCGGGAGATCATGGCCGACGAGTCGTTGCAGCCGCTGATCCGGATGGTGTCCCGGATCCACGTGGTGGAGGAGGCCCGGCACGTGCGCTTCGCCCGCGACGAGCTGGGCCGCCAGGTGGAGGCGGCCGGCCCGGTCGCGTTGGGCTACGCCCGGCTGGTGATCGGCCGGGCGGCGCACTCGATCACCCGGCGCCTGGTGAATCCCCGCGCGTACGCGGCGGTCGGCATCGCGCCGGCGGTCGGCCTGGCCGCGGCCCGCGCGAACCCGCACTGGCGGGCCACCCTGCGCTGGTCCGCCCAGCGGATCGCCGAACACCTCACCGAGCTGGGGCTGATCGCCGGCCCGGGACGGCTGCTGTGGCGCCGGTCCGGGCTGATCGAGGGCTGACCGGCGGCGGCCCGAAGGGGACGGACCGCCGCCGGCCGCCCGGTCAGGAGGTGGGGAAGGAGTCGGGGGTGCGGATCCGGTTGCGCATGAACGCGCCGGACTCGGTGAGCACCGAGGTGCCGGTGAAGGTGCCCGCCGCGCAGGTGCCGGGTCGCAGCGCCGCGCTGCCCTCGGGCGCGTCCGAGTACGTCCAGTTGGCGTAGCTGATCTTCAGTCGGTCGAGCAGGTCCAGCCAGGCGTTGCTGCTGGCCGTGTCGACCGCGCCGTCACCGGTGTAGGTCACCGTGCCGAACTCGGTGACGAACAGCGGCAGCCGGGCGGCGGCCCGCTGCACCTCGTTGCGGTAGTTGTCCTTGTGCGAGGCGGCGTAGAAGTGGAACGTGTACATGATGTTCTCCGCCCGCACCGGGTTGTTGACGATCTCGTCGGAGTTGCCGCCCTCGGAGACGCCCAGCGAGGACCAGCCCCGGGTGCCGACGATGACCACGGCGTCCGGGTCGTTGGCCCGGATCACCGGGATGACCTGCTCGGCGTAGGTGCGGATGGTTGACCAGCTCACCCCGTTGGGCTCGTTGGTGATCTCGTAGATCACGTTCTTCTTGGCGGCGTTGCGCGCCGACACGGTGGCGAAGAAGGTCTTGGCCCGCTCCAGGTTGTACGTCGGGTCGCCGGGGGTCAGGGTGTGGAAGTCGACCAACGCGTACATGCCCCGCGCCTCGGCCTTGTCGACGAGCGAGTTGACCTGGGCGGTGAACCCGGCCGGGTTGGTCTCGTAACCCTGCTCCTGCACGTACATCGAGATGCGCAGCAGGTCGGCCTGCCAGTCGTCGGCCAGCGCGTCGAGCGAGGCGTCCGGGTAGCAGTTGGCG
The DNA here is from genome assembly GCF_902825405.1 of Micromonospora maritima. Classification (GTDB taxonomy): domain Bacteria; phylum Actinomycetota; class Actinomycetes; order Mycobacteriales; family Micromonosporaceae; genus Micromonospora; species Micromonospora maritima. Next base: position 2,960 of record NZ_CADEAU010000011.1, read on the forward strand.
AACCACTGCAACCCGTGCGTGCTCATGCCGCGCAACTGGATCGGCCGGCCGTACTGGTTGCAGAGGTTGACCCCGCAGACCCGGAGCTGACCGTTGATCGCCACCGGCGTGGTGCCGGTGGGCGGCGGGGTCGTCGGGGGCGGGGTGGTGGGCGGGGGAGTGGTCGGCGGTGGCGTGCTCGGCGGCGGGGTGCCGGTGCCGCCGGTGCAGGCCGTGCCGTTGAGCGTGAACGCGGTCGGGCTCGGGTTCGACCCGGCCCAGGACCCGTTGAAACCGACGGTGGTGCTGGCCCCGGTGCCGAGCGAGCCGTTGTAGTCCAGGCTGCGCCCGGTGACCGCGGATCCGCTCTGCTGCCAGGTGGCCGACCAGCCCTGCACGACGCGCTGGCCGCTGTCGGGGAAGGTGAAGCCCAGGGTCCAACCGTTCACCGGGTCACCGAGGTTCTTGACCGTCACGGTGGCGGTGAAGCCGCCCTGCCAGGAGTTGGTGGTGTAGGTGACGGCGCAACCGGTGGCCGCCATCGCGTCCGGTGACGGCAGGACGGCGGTCGCCGCCACGGCGAGCGCGCCAACGGCGGCGCCGACGAACAGGTGCCGCCGGGACGGGCGGGGGATCGAGAACATGCGGGAAGGTCCCATCTGGTGGGTGGTGATCGGAGGATGCCCGACGCGAACCTGCCCGGAAGGTCGACGCGGCGCTGGGGAGCGCTCCCACGCCGAGGGTAGAGGTGGACGCCGATGCGTGCAACCGCCGCGGCGTCGCGGCGCGGGTCAGCGCCCGGCGCGCCGCCCGCGGTAGAGCCGCAGCGCGTTGCAGACGTCGAACACGCCCGGCACGTCCCAGGCCAGTTCCGCGGCGACCCGGCGGGTCTCCGGATCCGCGACCATCCCGGCGAGGATGACCACCCGGTTCTGCACGGTCACCGTGATCTGCTGGCGCCGGGTGGTCCAGTCGGCGCTCAGGCGCTGCGCGACCAGCGACGCGAGCGCCACGTCCGCGTCGTCGGGCACGGGCCCGCCGGCGAACGGGAACTCCGGGTACGGCCACGGCATCATCACGGGGAGGGCTCCTTCTGTGCGGTCAGGATCGGGCGGCGGGCGCGACACCCGACGCCGGGGCGGGGGCGTCGACGACGGTGAAGACGCCGTCGAGCCGCATGGTGTGCAACACGGTGAGCACGAACCGGGACGGCGCCACCAGGCACAACCGACGACCGTCCCGCCGGGCCTCCTGGTGCGCCCGGACCAGCAGGCCGAGACCGGCGGAGTCGATCACCTCCAGCCCGGCGAGGTCCACCAGCTCCCGGTCGGCCCGCACCGACCGGTCGGCCAACGCCCGGCGTACCGCTTCGGCGGGGTCGGCGTCGGGAGTGGGCCGCGGGCCGGCCACCGCCTCCACGTCGTCGAGGCCCAGGCCGTCGTCGGCGACCGCCGCCCGGGCGCTGCACCGGGGGCAGTGGTGCGGCCCGGAGGCGAACGGCGAGCCGACCCAGTCGTGCTCGAAGACCAGCGTCCACACCACCTCGGCGTCGGGCAGCGTGGCCCCCGTGCCGGAGACGCTGTCACCGCAGGCGTCGCAGATGAGCATCATCAGGTGTTCCGCCGGTACGACCGTCACACCTCCTCCTTCCGCCGGGCCGCCGGGTCGGGCGACGCCTGCCGGCCGGCGGCGACCACCGCCAGCACGACCGCGACCGCGGCGAACCCGGTCTGCACCACCAGGGGCAGCAGCGGCGAGCCACCGGGACGTCTGTCGACCAGCCCGACCACGATCGCGCCGAGCAGCGCCGCGGCCACGCCGAGCGCGAGGGTCAACCAGACCGGGACGGCCCTGCGCCCCGGTAGGACGAAGCGTCCCACCGCACCGACGGCGAGCCCCACGACGAGCGCTCCGACGAGCGTGCTGCCGGTCACCACTCCTCCTCAGCGCCGCGCGGACCCGACCCGGGCGCGACCGCGCGCGGCCGGGCGGGGCGTGTCGACGACGGGTACGGACACGCCCAGCCCGGCGGTGGACAGGATCCGCCGGATCCGGGGGTGCGGGTTGCTCAGGATCAGGACCGCGTCCCGTCGGGCCAGGCGGCGGTGCACGTCCAGCAGCAGGGCGATCGCGGCGGCGTCGACGTGCCGGCACTGCGCCAGGTCGATGGTCACCTCCCGGGGCCGCAGCGCCAGGACGCGGTCCAGCACGTGCGCGACCTCGGACAGCCCGGCGAGGTCCAACTCCTCGGTGATGTCCACCCGCACGTGCGGCACGGTGGACTCCGGCGGGGAGGGCGGCAGGGTGCTGGTCATCTGGTCGCTTCCGTGACGGGTTCCGGTGCGGTTCCCACTCTGGGCAGCGATCTTGGAGGTCACCGGACGGTTGTATGACGGTTCGGTGACAAAAACCGTGAACGGCCGACGCGATTGGGCGACCCGCGGCACGCCGGTCATGATGCCCCTATGACGGCCGTACTGGTGATCGAGGACGACGACCGCATCCGGCTCGCGCTGCAGCTCGCCCTGGAGGAGGAGGGCTACGAGGCCTACGGCGCGGCGACCGCCGAGGACGGCCTGCGCCGGCAGCGGGAGAACCCGGCCGACTACGTGCTGATGGACCTGATGCTCCCCGGCATGGACGGTTTCGCCGGTATCCGGCAGTTACGTCGCGACGACGACGTCCCCGTCGTGGTGATCAGCGCGCGCGACGACACCCACGACATCGTCGCCGCACTGGAGGCCGGGGCGGACGACTACGTGGTCAAGCCGGTCGCGATCAAGGAACTCTCGGCCCGGTTGCGGGCCCTGCGCCGCCGGGCCCGGACCATGGCCGGTCCCGCGCCCGCCCAGTTCTTCGGCGACCTGGAGATCAGCGCCGAGGCCGGCGAGGTGCGACGCTCCGGCCGCCCGGTACCGGTGACCCGGACCGAGTTCCGGCTCCTCTGCGAGCTGGCCGAGCACGCCGGCAAGGTGCTGTCCCGCCAGCAGTTGCTCAGCCGCGTGTGGGGCTACGAGACAGGTGACGAACGGTTGGTCGACGTGCACGTCGGTCGGCTGCGGCAGAAGATCGAGCCGGACCCGGCCAACCCCCGTCACCTGGTGACCCTGCGGGGTCTCGGCTACAAGCTCCAGCGATGAGCCGTCCCGGACTGCGCGCCCGGGTGACCGCCGCGTTCGCCGTCGGCGCCCTGCTGCTCGCCGCGCTGATGGCCCTCTTCTCGTACGACCTGACCCGCCGCTCGTTGCTGGACGAGCGCGAGCGCACCGCCGTCCGCGCCGCCTACTACGACGCCGCGGTGGTCCGGTCCGGCCTCGACACCGGCACCCCGGACGTGGTGGCCGTGCTGCGCTCGCTGGACACCGGCAGCGCCCGGCGCCCGCTGCTGCACCTGCGCGACGGCTGGTACGCCCGTACCGCGGACGTGGGCGCCAGCTCGGTGCCGGTCGAACTGCAACGGGTGGTCGCCGACGGCCGGCCCGCCGTGCAGCGGATCCGGCTGGACGGGCAGCCGACGCTGCTCGTCGGTGTGCCGCTCCCGGGTGAGCTGGGTTACTACGAACTGACCTCGCTGCGCGAGGTGGAGGACACGTTCCAGGTGGTCGGGCTGGCGCTGACCGCGGTAGCCATCATGATCGCGGGAGCCGGCGCGGCGCTGGGCTGGTACGCCACCCGGCACAGCCTCCGCCCGCTCACCGCGGTGGCCGACGCGGCCGAGCGGATCGCCGCGGGTGACTTCGCCACCCGGCTGGACCCGACCAACGACCCGGACCTGACCCGCCTGTCCAGCTCGTTCAACGAGATGGTCGACGAGCTGGTGCGGCGGATCGACCGCGACCGGCGCTTCGCCGCCGACGTCAGCCACGAGCTGCGCTCACCGTTGCAGACGTTGGCCGCCGCCGCGAGCGTCCTGACCCGTCGCCGGGAGCACCAGGACGAGCGCACCGCCACCGCGGCGGGCCTGGTCGCGGACGAGGTGGCCCGGTTCCAGCGCCTGGTGGACGACCTGATCCAGCTCGCCCGCACCGAGCAGCCGGCACACCGGGAGACCGTCGACGTGGTCGAGTTGGCGCGGTCCACCTGCCGCGAACGGTCGCTGCCGGAGAGTCTGGTGGAGGTCTCGGACGGGTCGCCGCACCGATGGTGGGTCGATCGCCGCCGGTTCGCCCAGGTGCTGCTGAACCTGCTGGAGAACGCGCAACGGTACGGCGGCGGTCCGGTCGCCGTCCGGCTCGGCGCGCAGGGCGGCGTGGGTGTCCTGGAGGTCGACGACGACGGTCCGGGCGTACCGCAGGCGGACCGGGAGGCGATCTTCGACCGGTTCGTCCGGGGGCGGGCGGCGCACGCCCGGGCCGGCACCGACGGGACCGGGCTCGGGCTCGCCCTGGTGGCCCAGCACGCGGCGGCGCACGGCGGGACGGCGGCCGTGCTGGAGCGGGACCGGGGCGCCCGGTTCCGGGTCGAGCTGCCCGGAGCGGTCCGATGAGGCGCCGGCTGGTCCCGACGCTGCTCGCGGTCGTGCTGCTCGCCGGCTGCGGCGTGCCGGTCGACGACGAGCCCCGGGTGGTGCAGCCGCCGCCCGGCCGGTTCCCGACACCGGCCGGCACGACGACCGCCGACCCGGAGGGCCGGGTGGACGAGCCGTTCTGCTTCGTCCGGGAGGACGGGCTGGCGGTGGTCACCCGTCCGGCGGACCGGCTGCCGGGCGTGGACGCCCACCTCCAGCATCTGCTGGCCGGGCCGGACCGCTGGGAGCGGGGTCGCGGGCTGACCACCGCCCTGCCGGGCACGGTCACGGTCGCGGGGGCCACGCTGGCTGGCAACGTCGCCACGGTCGACGTGCGCCAGGGCGGCGAGGAGACCGGGCTGCGCAACGACGAGGTGCTCGCCTTCGGGCAGATCGTGTGCAGCCTCACCCAGCGCCCGGACGTGGACAGCGTGGCGTTCCGCCAGGACGGGCAGGCGCTGGAGGTGCCGCGCGCCGACGGGAGCGTCTCGGCGCTCCCGCTCACCGCCGCCGACTACCGGCCGCTGCTACCCCGCTGACCGGATTCGACGCCACGGTGTCCGGTATATCCGCAAATCTCCATCGTCCGTTCGGTTGATTTGCTGGTGACCTTTGGTCTAGTGTGGCTGGCACGACCGGTGTGGGAGGCCACCCGTTCTCCGAAGGACAGGAAGGGCAGCATGACCACGATGACCATGGCACCGTCCGCCACCGAGGTGCACCGCGCGCCGCAGACCGGTGAGGAGTCCCGCGCCAGCGAGCTGATCGGGGCGCTGGCCGCCCTGCCCGTGGGCCACCCGCAGCGGGCCGCCCTGCGTCATCAGGTCATCGAGGCGTGGCTGCCGTTGGCCAACCACCTGGCCGCCCGCTACAGCGGTCGCGGTGAGCCGGCCGGCGACCTGGCCCAGACGGCGGCGCTCGGCCTGATCAAGGCGGTCGACCGGTTCGACGCCTCGCGCGGGGTCGACTTCGCCGGCTTCGCCATCCCGACCATCCTCGGCGAGATCAAGCGGCACTTCCGCGACCGCACCTGGAACATCCGGGTCCCGCGTCGGCTCCAGGAGCTGCGGCTGCGCATCTCCGAGGCGAACAGCACGCTGACCCAGACCCTCAACCGGGCCCCGACCGTGGCCGACATCGCCAGCCACCTCGACGTCACCGAGGAAGAGGTGCTGGAGGGCCTGGAGGGTGCCCGCGCCTACAACGCGGTCTCGCTGTCCACCCCGATCGGCGACGGCGACAGCGCCACCGAGCTGGGCGACACGCTCGGCACCGAGGACAACGAGTACGAGCTGGCCGAGCTGCGCGCCTCGCTGGGCCCGGCGCTGGCCACCCTCGACGAGCGCGAGCAGAAGATCCTCACGCTGCGCTTCTACGGCAACCTGACCCAGAGCGAGATCGCCGCCCGGGTCGGCGTGTCCCAGATGCACGTGTCCCGCCTGCTCGCCCGCGCCCTGACCAAGCTGCGGGGTCAGCTCACCGAGGCCTGATCCGCCCCGTTCTCCCCGTCCGCGACCGCCACCGGTGTCCTCGACCGGTGGCGGTCGCGTCGTTCTGACCACCCGTCGGATACCGTCGCGGGCCGCCCCGCCAGCTCGGGGAGGTGGCGGCATCGACGGCGCCTGGACCACGCCACCTCCCCGACGTGGTGTGGATCAGGTGGCCGGTGGGGGCGGCGGTACGACCGGCGGTCGGTCGTCGCAGGTGATGGTGTTCGGCAGCAGCCACGGGGCGAGCCAGCCACCGTCGTTGCCGCCGAGGTCGGTGAGGCCGAACTCCGAGCCCGCCGGGGTGAAGTGGAACGAGCCGCAGTTGTTCACGCCGACCGCGCCCACGTTGCGCGCGTCGACGTCGGCGAAGCTGGCCCCGCCGGCGGTGCGGGCGCTCACCACCGAGGTGCCCGTGCCGTCGACCCGGATGTCGCGGAACCGCACGGTGTCGATCCGGACGCGGTCCTTCACCGGCCAGTCGCTGACCAGCATGATCGCGTTGTAGGTGTTGTCCAGGTAGGCGTCGCCGGTGACCTGGATGTCGGCGTCGATGCTGCGGTCCAGCGCGTAGAACCAGATCGCACCGAGGCCGATGTTCCAGTTGAGGTCGTACGTGCCGGCCCGGACCGTGGTGTTGCCGGTGATCCGGATCCGGCCGGCGAACGGCTCGGCTCCGAACCGGGAACCGATCTGGATGGCGCTGCCCTCGCGGACCGGGTCGGCGATCAGGTTGTGGGCGACGGTCAGGTCGGCGCCGCCGTAGAGCGCGATCCCGTTGGCGAGCACCGGCGACTGCACGGTGTTGTACGCGAACGTGTTGGAGGCGTTCGCGGTCCCCTCCGACCACATGGCCAGGGCGTCGTCGCCACTGTTGCGGACCACCGAGTCGGTGACCGAGGAGTGGGTGACGCCGGTGTGGAAGTTGAGTCCGTCGGCGATCTGGTCGGCGATCACGGTGTCGGTGACCCGCAGCCCGGTCATCGGCCCGTCGAACCACATGCCGACCTTGGTGTGGTGCAGGTAGAGGCCGTCGACGGTGCTGTGGTTGAGCGCGCCACCGATCGCGTTGACCTGGTCGGTGTCGATGCGTTCGCGGACGTCGCCCTCGATCGCGAAACCGGAGAGGTGGACGTGGCGACTGCCGCCGTCGGCGGCGTCGCGCCCGTAGAAGCCGACGCCGGTGTGGCGGGACCCGTCGGGTGCCGGGGTGTCCAGTGCGACCTCGCGTCCCTTCACGACGGTGTACCAGCTGCCCGCGCCCACGATCGTCACGTCGTCGACGATCACGTGCCGGTTCACCTGGAAGGTGCCCGGCGGCAGGTAGAGCGGGCGGTCCACCCGGCGGGCGTACGCCACGGCCCGGTCGAACGCGGCGGCGGACTCCCGCCGCCCGGTCGGGTCGGCGCCGAAGGCGAGCACGTTCACCGCGTGGGCGAGCACCCGGGGCGGGGCGACCAGGTGCGCGTCCAGCAGGTCGATCACGGTCCAGGCGGCGGCCGTGCCGGTGGGCGCGGTCAGCCGCACCACCTCGCCGGCCCGGTGGGTGCGCCCGAGCAGCAGCCGCTGCTCGTCGTAGAAGTGGTGCGGCCGGAACGGCTTGGTGATCACGGGTGCGGGCGTGGTGGCCGCCGGTACGCATGAGCACTCGGTGATCCACCAGTCCGGGTGCAGCAGGTCCGCGTCGGGGTCGTTGGTGAACGGGTACTGGTTGTAGAGCCAGGCGTACTGCGAGGTGAGCGTCATGGTGCGCGCGGGCGCGCGGCCGACGGCGACCCGCAGCGGCGCGGTGATGCCGCCGCCGCCCGGCGCGTCCGGGATGCTGTAGCGCACGGTCAGCGCGTTGGTGGCCCGGGGGAGCGTGAACTCGACGTACTGGCCGGGGAGCAGGCGGACGGCCCGGCGGCCGGACGCCTCGCCGGCCAGCGTGTAGGCGGACCGGTCGGGGCCGATGACGGTGCCTGTGGTGCGGGCGTTCTCGGCCTCCTGCTCGACGTAGTCGACGGTGGCGCCGCGCCCGGCCACCAGCGCGGGCTCGAGGGCGGCCCGGGTGGTCGCCGGAGCCGGGCCGGGGGTCGCGGTCGCCGCGGCGGCGGAGCCGGGCGGTACGACCAGGGCGGCGGCGGTGACCGCCGCCGCGAGGATCCTCGGTACGCACGGGCGGCGGCCCGCGGTGCCTTCCACGCTCCGTCGCATCGGAGCACCCACTTTCGCGAGGAGGGACGGTGGTGGCCTCGGCGCGGGTGAGGGGTGCCCGCCGACAAGGTGCCTCATGTTATTCCCGCCCTCTGCAAACTTTCAAGCATGGCTATGTTCGAATCTTTCAGGTGGGGTACCGCGCAGGACGTCAAGGATCGGGCGCAGACACTGTTCATTTCTTGCAAGAACCCGACGTACGATTGCCGCCGTGACGAAACGCTTGACCGAGGTGGCCCGCAAGGCGGGCGTCAGTGAGGCGACCGTGAGCCGCGTGCTCAACGGTCGCGGAGGCGTGTCCGAGGCGACCCGGACGGCCGTGCTGACCGCCCTCGACGTGCTCGGCTACGAGCGCCCGACCAAGCTGCGCGGGGAACGGGCCCGGCTGGTCGGGCTGGTGCTGCCCGAGCTGCAGAACCCGATCTTCCCGGCGTTGGCCGAGGTGGTCACCGGCTCCCTGGCCCAGCGCGGGTTCACCCCGGCGCTGTGCGCCCGCACCATCGGCGGCGTGCCCGAGTCGGGCTACGTGGAGATGCTGCTGGACCACCAGGTCAGCGGCGTCATCTTCGCCGGCGGCTCGTACGCGCTGGCGGACGCGTCGCACGAGCACTACCGCCGCCTGACCGATCGCGGCCTGCCCGTGGTGCTGGTCAACGCCGGTGTCGAGGAGTTGGGCTTCCCCCGGGTGTCCACCGACGACGCGGTCGCCGTCGAGCAGGCGTACGGGCACCTGCGTTCGCTCGGCCACGAGCGGATCGGCATGGTGCTCGGCCCGGAGGACCACGTGCCCTCGCGCCGCAAGCTGGACGCCATGGTCCGGGCCGCCGGCTGGGGGGAGGACCGGGAGTTCGTCGAGCGGTCCAGCTTCTCCATGGAGGGTGCCCGGGTCGCGGCGACCAAGCTGGTCGAGCGCGGCGTGACCGGCATCGTCTGCGCCAGCGACGTGCTGGCCCTGGGCACCATCCGGGCCGCCCGGCGGCTGGGGCGGGCGGTGCCGGCCGACGTGTCGGTGGTGGGCTTCGACGACTCCGCGTTCATGACCTGCACAGACCCGCCGCTGACCACCGTGCGCCAGCCGATCGAGACGATGGGCCAGGCCGCCGTCGACCTGCTGGTCACCCAGATCGAGGGGGCCGGCGTGCTGCACGACGAGCTGCTCTTCGAGCCCGAACTGGTGGTACGCGGCTCCACCGCCCCCGCTCCGCGTACCTGATTCCGGCGCGCCACCCGGCCGCCGACCGCACCCGCGGTCGGCGGTCCTTTTTGTTTCCTCGAACGACGTCGTCGCGATCAGCCGTTGCAAAGTCGTGTTCTTTCGTCATGAGGTCGAAACCTTGCTGCGAAGAGTCGGCGTCGCTACATTGGCTCCACCTACCAGCGGTCTCCGCACATCAGTGAAAGCCATCGATACATCCGTTCCCGAAGGGATGGACACATGTCCGTACCGCAGCATCGGAAGGTCGCGGCGGTCGCGCTCGCGGCCGGCCTCGGGCTCAGCCTGGCGGCATGCTCCACCAAGAGCGACGACAGCAAGGACGCCGGCGGCAAGGTCACCATCACCGTCGACTGCCAGCCGGTCGGCGCGCAGAAGGAACTGCTGAAGAACTGGAACGACGACGTCGCCGAGTTCCAGCGGCAGAACCCGAACATCGTGGTCAAGAGCGTCAGCGTCGGCGAGCAGTGCAACAACCCGCCGGACTTCACCGCCCGCCTCGCCGGCGGCACCGTCACCGACGTGTTCTACGGCTACATGACCGACCTCCAGCAGGTGCTGGACTCCGGTCAGGCGATGGACATCACCGAGTACGTCACCAAGGACACCGTCCCGACCTGGGACAGCGTGGACCCGGCGCTCAAGGAGGTCTTCACCGACGGCGGCAAGCTCTACGGCGTACCGGTGAAGAACTACTCCATGGGCCTGATCTACAACAAGGCGCTGTTCCAGCGGGCCGGCCTCGACGCGGCCAACCCGCCGAAGACGTGGCCCGAGGTGCGGACCGCGGCCAAGAAGATCTCGGCGCTCGGCGGCGGCGTCGCCGGCTACTCCGAGTACAGCGCCGGCAACACCGGCGGCTGGCACTTCACCTCGCTGCTCTACTCGCAGGGCGGCCAGGTGCTCAGCGCCGACGGCAAGAAGGCCGACTTCAACAACCCGATGGGCAAGCAGGTCCTGCAGAACCTCAAGGACATGCGCTACGGCGACGACAGCATGGGCAGCCGCCAGCTGCTCCAATGGGGCGACCTGCTGACCAACGCCGGCGCCGGCAAGGTCGGCATGTTCATCGGCGCGCCCGACGCGACCCAGGCGATCGTCAGCCAGTTCCAGGGCAAGTACCAGGACTGGGCGATGGGCCCGCTGCCCGGCCAGGACGGCCCGGCCAAGGCGACGCTCGGCGGCGGCGAGGGCTACTTCTTCAAGAAGGGCCTCACCCCGGAGCAGGTCAAGGCCGGTCTGAAGTGGATCGCCTACCAGAAGCTCACGCCGGGCAAGGGCCAGTTCGACTACGTCCGCGCCAAGCCGCAGAACTACCCGGTCGGCCTGCCCCAGCCGCTGCTGTTCGCAGGCGGCAGCGACGCGCAGAAGCAGGAGCTGGACCTGCGCAAGGCCAACGCGAACGTCGACACCGCCAACTTCGCGGTCTTCGAGGCCAACCCCGTGCCGATCAAGGGTGAGCCGCGCAACGCCCAGGCCATCTACGCGGTGCTCGACGCCGCCATGTCCGGGGTGCTGACCAACCCGAACGCGAACATCGACGCCCTGCTCAAGACCGCCGAGGAGAAGGTCAACCAGCTCCTGGCCGCCGGCAGCTGACCCGACCGGGTGGGGGTCGGCCCCGGCCGGCCCCCACCCCCTACCGCAGGAGTCGCCTTGGCGCTCACCACCGCCCCGGGTGCCACCCACCGGCCCGGCCGTCCCGCACCGCCGCCGCGGCAGACCGCCGCGCGTCGGGCCGGGCTCGGCCGGAAGGTACGGGACAACCTCACCGGGCACACGTTCCTCATCGGCGCGGTCGCCTGCTTCGCCGTCTTCTCCTGGTACCCGATGGTCCGCGGCGTCGTGATGAGCTTCCAGCGCACCCGGCGCGGCGAGACCACCTGGGTCGGCTGGGACAACTACACCCGGATCATTGCCGATCCGAGCTTCTGGACCGCCTGGAAGAACACGTTCGTCTTCACCGGCCTGGCGCTGGTGCTCGGGTACGCCGTGCCGTTCTTCGTGGCGATCCTGCTCAACGAGCTGCGCCACGCCAAGGGCTACCTGCGGGTGCTGGTCTACCTGCCGGTGATGCTGCCGCCGGCGTCCGCGCTGTTCCTGTTCAAGTTCTACGCGTACGACCCGAGCGAGGCGGGACTGTTCAACGCGGTCCTCACCGCGCTCGGACTGCCCACGTCGGAGTGGATGCAGTCGCCGACCATGACGATGCCGGCCATGGTGCTGGCGTCGACCTGGATGAACATGGGCGGCGCCGTGCTGATCTACCTGGCCGCGTTGCAGAACATCCCCGGCGAGCTGTACGAGGCCGCCGAGATCGACGGCGCCGGGGTGTGGCGGCGGATCGTGCACGTGACGATCCCGCAGACCCGGCTGATCCTCGCGTTGCTGGCGATGCTCCAGATCGTGGCCACCATGCAGCTGTTCATCGAGCCGCTGATCCTCGCCAACGGCGCCGGCACGCAGGACTCGGCGACCTCGGTGGCCTACCTGATCTACCAGCACGGGTTCTTCCAGAACGACCTCAACGGCGCCGCCGCGCTCGGCGTGATCATGCTGGTGGTGCTGGCCGGGTTCTCCGCCGTCTACGTGCGACTGACCGCGAGACAGGACTAGGACATGGCCGCCGATCTCACCACCCGTACCCTCGTCTCCCCGGCCCAACTGCGGCGCGGTCGCGGCCGGGTCCTCTACTGGACCGTGCTCGCCGTCGTCGTGGTGGCGTTCACGCTGGTCTTCCTCGGTCCGCTCTACTGGATGGTCACCGGCGCGCTGAAGTCCGGCCAGGAGATCGCGCAGACCCCGCCGTCGCTGTTCCCGCGCGACCCGCGGCCGCAGAACTACGTCGACGCCTGGACCAACCTCGACCTGGCGAAGCTGCTGTTCAACACGTTCTACTACGCCACCGGCGCGGTGCTGTTCCAGCTCGTGTTCGACACCGCCGCCGCGTACGCGCTGTCGAAGCTGCGCCCGGTGCTGGGCAAGCTGATCCTCGGCATGATGCTGGCGACGCTGATGATCCCGGCCATGGTGCTCATCGTCCCGCAGTACGTGACCGTGATCGACCTGCCGATCGTGCACCTCAACCTGCTCGACTCGCCGTTCGCGATCTGGCTGCCGCTGGTCGCCAACGCGTTCAACATCTTCCTGCTCAAGCGGTTCTTCGACTCGATCCCCGAGGACCTGATGGCCGCCGCGGTGATGGACGGCGCCACGCCGCTGCGCACGCTCTGGTCGATCGTCCTGCCGATGTCCCGCCCGATCCTCGGCGTGGTGGCGATCTTCGCGGTGACGGCGGTCTGGAAGGACTTCCTCTGGCCGAAGCTGGTCATGCCGTCCCCGGAGACGCGGACCGTCAGCGTCGGCATCTACGCCTTCTCCGGCGGCACCCCGATGAACGTGGTGATCGCCGCCTCGGTCATCGCCGCGATCCCCACCGTCGTGCTGTTCCTGATCTTCCAACGGAACATCATGTCCGGCCTGACCACCGGCGGCCTCAAGGGCTGACGGGCGCACCGCCCGCCGCATCAGAACCGACCCGCAGAAAGCAGGTGCCCGTGTCCACTGTCGACAGCAGCCCGTGGTGGCGTTCAGCGGTGATCTACCAGGTCTACCCGCGCAGCTTCGCCGACGGCAACGGCGACGGGATCGGCGACGTCGCCGGCATCCGCTCCCGCCTGGACCACCTCGCCACGCTGGGCGTGGACGCCGTCTGGTTCAGCCCCTGGTACCCGTCCCCGATGGCCGACGCCGGCTACGACGTGTCCGACTATCGCGACATCGACCCGGTCTTCGGCACGCTCGGCGAGGTCGAGGCGCTGATCACCGAGGCGCACGCGCTCGGCATCCGGACCATCGTCGACGTGGTGCCCAACCACTGCTCGGACGCGCACCCGTGGTTCCAGGCGGCACTGGCCGGCGGCCCGGACGCCCCCGAGCGGGAGCTGTTCTGGTTCCGCGCCGGACGCGGTCCCGGCGGCGACCTCCCGCCCACCGACTGGACCGGCGAGTTCGGCGGCCCGACCTGGACCCGCACCACCGACCCGGACGGCACCCCCGGCGACTGGTACCTGCACTTGTTCGCCCCGCAACAGCCCGACTTCAACTGGGACCACCCCCGGGTACGCGCGGAGTTCGAGGACATCCTGCGGTTCTGGTTCGACCGGGGCGTGGACGGCATCCGGATCGACTCGGCCGGCCTGCTGGTCAAGGACGGCACGCTGCCCGAGGTCCACCCGGACCGGCCGCACCCGTTCCGCGACCAGAACGGCGTGCACGACGTCTACCGCGCCTGGCGGCGGATCGCCGACAGCTACCCCGGCCAGCGGGCGCTGGTCGGCGAGGTGTGGCTGCCGGACCGGCAGCGCTTCGCCCACTACCTGCGCCCGGACGAGCTGCACACCGCGTTCAACTTCGACTTCCTCGGCTGCGCCTGGGACGCCGGCGCGCTGCGGGACAGCATCGACGGCACGCTCGCCGCGCACGCGCCGGTCGGCGCGCCGGCCACCTGGGTGCTGTCCAACCACGACGTCACCCGGCACGTCACCCGCTACGGCCGGGCCGACACCCGGTTCAGCTTCGCCGCCAAGCGCGAGGGCATCCCCACCGACCTCGAACTCGGCACGCGCCGGGCCCGCGCCGCCGCGCTGCTGTCGCTCGCGCTGCCCGGCGCCGCCTACGTCTACCAGGGCGAGGAGCTGGGGCTGTGGGAGGTCGAGGACATCCCGTACGAGCTGCGGCAGGACCCGATGTGGGAGCGTTCCGGGCGGGTCGACCCGGGCCGCGACGGCTGCCGGGTGCCGCTGCCGTGGCAGGGCGACGCCCCGCCCTTCGGGTTCAGCCCCGACGGCGCGGCCACCGCGCCCTGGCTGCCGCAGCCGGCCGACTGGAAGGACCGCACGGTCCGCGCCCAGACCGGCGACCCGCACTCGATGCTGGAGCTGTACCGGGCCGCGCTGACGCTGCGCCGGGCCGAGCCCGCGCTCGGTGACGGCCCGCTGAGCTGGCTGCCCGCACCGGACCGGGTGCTGGCCTTCGCCCGCGACCCCGGGTTCGCCTGCCTGGTCAACCTCGGCGACGAGGTCGTGCCGCTGCCGGAACACGACCGGCTGCTGCTGGCCAGCGGCCCGCTCGACGACGACCGGCTGCCACCGGACACCGCCGTCTGGCTGCGTACCCGGACGAGCTGAACCGCGGCGGCGCCGGCGGCACCGTCCCGCCGCCGGCGCCGTGACACCGGGCGGCCCCTCCCGGCCGCCACCGGAAGAGGACCTGGGGAGGACAGGAGGGAGACAGGAGCACCGCCGCACGGGGGGACCTGGCCACCGACGAAAGGGAGCACACCCCGCATGGCCGAGCACCGCACCGCGCACCGCCACCGCAGCACCGGGCTGGCCGCCCTGGCCGCCGCCGCGCTCGCCGCCTCGACACTGACAGTCGTGGCGTTGACCTCCACCGCCACCCCGGCCCACGCCGCCGGACTGTCCCCGTTCGACATCGCCGGCCGCGGCGCCACCGTCGGATTCCGGGAGCAGGAGGCGGAACAGGTCGCACACACCGGCGCGAAGATCGGCCCCGACCGGCGCTACGGAACGCTGCCGTCCGAGGCGTCCGGCCGGGAGGCGGTCACCCTCGACGCCGTCGGCGAGTACGTCGAGTTCACGCTCACCGCCCCGGCGAACGCGGTCACCTTCCGCTACAGCCTGCCGGACAGCGCCGCCGGCACCGGCCGGGACGCCAGCATCGACCTGCGCGCCAACGGCACGCTGGTCAAGGCCGTCTCGGTCACCTCCCGGTACGGCTGGTACTACGGCGGCTACCCGTTCAACAACAACCCGGGCGACACCAACCCGCACCACTTCTACGACGAGACCCGGACGATGTTCGGCACCACCTACCCGGCCGGCGCGAAGATCCGCCTCCAGGTCTCCTCGACCGCGCAGTCGCCCACCTTCACCATCGACCTGGCCGACTTCGAGCTGGTCGGGGCACCGATCAGCAAGCCCTCCGGCGTGCTGGACGTGGTCACCGACTTCGGCGCGGACCCGACCGGCGCCACCGACTCGACCGCGAAGTTCCAGGCCGCGGTGGACGCCGGCAGGGCGCAGGGGAAGGCGGTCTGGATCCCGTCCGGCACGTTCACGCTCTGGGACCACGTGGTGGTCGACGGCGTCACGCTGCGCGGCGCCGGGCCGTGGTACTCGGTGCTCGGCGGCCGGCACCCCACCGACCGCAAGCGTGCCGCCGGCATCTACGGCAAGTACGTGCCCGGCGGCGGCTACTCCGGTGAGATCCGCTCGCACGAGGCGGGCGGACCGAGCCGCAACGTCACGCTGCGGGACTTCGCCATCATCGGCGACATCCGGGAACGGGTGGACGAGGACCAGGTCAACGCCATCGGCGGCGCGATGACGAACTCGGTGGTGGACAACCTCTGGTTGCAGCACACCAAGGTCGGCGCCTGGATGGACGGCCCGATGGACAACTTCACCATTCGCAACAGCCGGATCCTCGACCAGACCGCCGACGGGGTGAACTTCCACTGGGGCGTCACCAACTCCACGGTGACCAACACGTTCGTCCGCAACACCGGTGACGACGCGCTGGCCATGTGGGCGCAGAGCGTGCCGAACGTCGGCAACTCCTTCACCCACAACACGATCGGCGTGACGATCCTGGCGAACCACCTGGTGACGTACGGCGGACGCGACATCACCATCGCGGACAACGTGACCGCCGACTCGGTGACCAACGGCGGCGGCATCCACGTGGCGAACCGGTATCCGGGGGTCACCGGGCCGACCGCCGTGGCCGGCACGATCACGGTCGCCCGCAACACGCTGATCCGCAACGGCAACTCCGACTACAACTGGCAGTTCGGCGTCGGCGCGATCTGGTTCTCCGCGCTCAACGAGCCGATCCAGGGCGCGGCGATCACCGTCACCGACACCGACATCCTGGACAGCTCCTACGCGGCCTTGCACTGGATCGAGGGACAGACCAGCGGCATCTCGTTCGACAACGTCCGGATCGACGGCGCGGGCACGTACGCGCTCCAGGTGCAGGCGCCCAGCCAGGTCCGGTTCACGAACGTCCGGGCCACCGGCATCGCCCAGGCCAACCCGATGCACAACTGCGTCGGCAGCGGCTTCCAGATCACCCAGGGCACCGGCAACTCCGGCTGGTTCACGCCCACCCCGTACTGCGGGCCGTGGCCGCAGCCGCAGTGGGGCAACGGCCCGTCCAGCCCGCCGCCCACAAGCGTGCCCCCGACCACCGCACCCCCGACCACGACCCCGCCGACCAGCACGCCCCCGACCACCCCGCCGTCGACCGGCGGGAACCTGGCCCTGGGCCGGCCGGCGACCGCGACAAGCGTCAACCAGGTGTACGCGGCCGGCAACGCGGTCGACGGCAACGCGGGCAGCTACTGGGAGAGCGCCAACAACGCGTTCCCGCAGTCGCTGACCGTCGACCTGGGCGCGTCCCGCACCGTCGACCGGGTGGTGCTCAAACTCCCGGCCGGCTGGGAGCGCCGCACCGAGACGCTGTCCGTGCTCGGGTCCACCGACGGCTCGTCGTACAGCACGCTCGTCGCGTCGGCGGGCCGCGTGTTCGACCCGGCGGCCGGCAACAGCGTGTCGATCGCGCTGCCGTCCGGCGCCCGCCGGTACGTCCGGGTCACCGTCACCGGCAACACCGGCTGGCCGGCCGCCCAGCTCTCCGAGCTTGAGGTGTACGGCGACGGCACGACCACCACCCCGCCGCCCACCACCGCGCCCCCGACCGGCAACCTCGCCGCCGGGCGGCCGGTCGCGGAGACCAGCCACGCCGACGTCTACGGTGCCGGCAACACCGTCGACGGCAACCCGAACACCTACTGGGAGAGCGCCAACAACGCGTTCCCCCAGTCGGTCACCGTCGACCTGGGCAGCGCCCGGCCGGTGTCCCGGGTGGTGCTCAAGCTGCCGCCGTCGGCGGCCTGGCAGACCCGCACCCAGACGGTGGCCGTGCTCGGCTCCACCGACGGCTCGTCGTTCGCCACGCTCAAGGCGGCGGCCGGTTACCCGTTCGACCCGGCGGCCGGCAACGGCGTGTCGATCGCGCTGCCCTCCGGTGACCGCCGCTACGTGCGGCTGACCTTCACCGGCAACACCGGCTGGCCGGCCGGCCAGCTCTCCGAGTTCGAGGTCTACGCCTCCTGACCGGCGCGGCGGGGACCGCCCCGGGTCCCCGCCGCACCACCCCCACCCCCGTCAACGCCTCTCCACGTCCCCCGGGAAGAAGGTGTCCGTCCACCATGTCCAGATTCCGTACCAGCGTGGTCGCGGTGCTCGCCGCGGTCGGCCTGGCCGTCACCGCGGCGCCCGCCCCGCCCGCCCTGGCCGCCGGCGGCCCGAACCTCGCCGCCGGTCGCACCGCCACCGCCAGCAGCGTCAACGGCCCCTACGTCACGGCGAACCTGACCGACGGCAACCAGGGCAGCTACTGGGAGAGCAGCGGCACGCTGCCCCAGTGGGCCCAGGTCGATCTCGGCACCAGCCGCGCGGTCGACCAGGTGGTGCTCAAGCTCCCCGCCGCCTGGGAGGCGCGCAACCAGACGTTGTCCGTGCAGGCCAGCGCCGACGGCAGCGGCTTCACCACGGTCGTCGCCTCCGCCGCCCGCTCGTTCAGCCCGGCCGCCGGCAACACGGTGACGCTCGGCTTCTCCGCCACCGACGCCCGCTACCTGCGCGTGGTGGTCACCGCGAACACCGGCTGGACCGCCGCGCAGCTCGCCGAACTGGAGGTCTACGGCACCGCTTCCTCGTCGACCAACCTGGCGCTCGGCAAGACCATGACCGAAAGTGGTCACTCCGACGTCTACCCGGCCGGCAACGCCAACGACGGCAACGCGGCCACCTACTGGGAGAGCCCGAACAACGCGTTCCCGCAGTGGATCCAGGCCGACCTCGGTGCCGCCACCAGCGTCAACCGGCTGGTGCTGCGCCTGCCCACGGGCTGGGGCGCGCGCACCCAGACGCTGACCGTGCAGGGCAGCACGAACGGCTCGACGTTCGGCACGCTCGTCGGCTCCGCGTCGTACGCCTTCGACCCGGCCGGGGGCAACACGGTGACGGTCACCGTGCCCACCGCGTCCACCCGGTACGTGCGGCTGCTGTTCACCGCGAACAGCGCCTGGCCGGCCGGGCAGCTCTCCGAACTGGAGATCTACGGCCCGGCCACCGGCGACACCCAGGCGCCGAGCGCGCCGGGCAACCTGGCGTTCACCGAGCCGGCCACCGACCAGGTCCGGCTCACCTGGACCGCGTCCACCGACAACGTCGGCGTGACCGGCTACGACGTGTACGCCAACGGCGTGCTGCGCACCACGGTCGGCGGCTCCACGCTGACGTACACCGACACCCAGCCCGCCGGGACCACCGTCTCCTACTACGTCCGGGCGCGCGACGCCGCCGGGAACGTGTCGGCGAACAGCACCACTGTCACCCGCACCGGCAACACCGGCGACACCACCGCGCCCACCGCCCCCGGCAACCTGGCCTACACCCAGCCGGGGAGCGGGCAGATCCGGCTGACCTGGACCGTGTCCACCGACAACGTGGGCGTCACCGGCTACGAGGTGTGGGCCAACGGGTCGCTGCGCACCACCGTCGGCGGCTCCGCGCTCACGTACACCGACAGCCAGCCGGACACCGCCACCGTCTCCTACCAGGTGCGGGCCCGCGACGCGGCAGGCAACGTGTCCGCCACCAGCAACACGGTCACCCGCACCGGCACCACCACAGGCGGCACCAACCTGGCGGTCGGCAAACCGGCCACCGCCTCGTCCGTGGTGCACGTGTTCAACGCGGCCAACGCCGTCGACAACGACGTCACCACCTACTGGGAGGGCGCGCCGGGCGCGTACCCGAGCACGCTCACCGTCGCGCTCGGCGCGAACGCCAGCATCAGCGCGGTCGTGGTGAAGCTCAACCCGGATCCGGCGTGGGGCGCGCGTACCCAGACGTTCCAGGTGCTCGGCCGGGAGCAGTCCGCCTCCGGGTTCACCAGCCTGGTCGGCTCCGCGACGTACTCGTTCAACCCGAACACCGGCAACACCGTGACCGTTCCGGTGTCCGCGACCGCCGCGGACGTCCGGCTCCAGTTCACCGCGAACTCCGGCTCGTCCAACGGGCAGATCGCCGAACTCCAGGTGATCGGCGTCCCGGCCCCCAACCCGGACCTCACCGTCACCGCCGTCACCGCGTCACCGTCCGCGCCGGTGGAGACCGACGCGATCACCCTGTCCGCCACCGTCCGCAACGCCGGCAGCGCGGCGTCCGCCGCCACGACCGTCAACCTCTACCTGGGTACGACGAAGGTCGGCACCGCCTCCGTCGGCGCGCTCGCGGCCGGCGCGTCGAGCACCGTCTCGGCGGGAATCGGCGCGCGCAACGCCGGCAGCTACCCGCTCACCGCGAAGGTCGACGAGTCGAACGCGGTGATCGAGCAGAACGAGGCGAACAACTCCTGGACCGGTCCGACCGCGCTGACGGTCAGCCCGGTGGCGAGCTCCGACCTGGTGGCCTCCGCGGTGACCTGGTCGCCGGGCACGCCGGCCGCCGGCGCCACGGTCAGCTTCGCGGTGACGCTGCGCAACCAGGGCACGATCGCCTCGGCCGGCGGATCACACGGCATCACGCTCACCGTGCTCAACGAGTCCGGCGCGGTGGTCCGCACGTTGACCGGCGCGTACTCCGGCACGATCGCCGCCGGGGCGACCGCCGGCCCGGTGTCGCTCGGCACCTGGACCGCCGCCAACGGGCGCTACACGGTGCGGGTGGTGCTCGCCGACGACGCCAACGAGCTGCCGGTGAAGCGGCAGAACAATTCGAGCGACCGGGCGCTGTTCGTCGGTCGCGGGGCGAACCTGGGCTACGACATGTACGAGGCCGAGGACGGCTCGGTCGGCGGCGGCGCGCAGGTGATCGGCCCGAACCGCACCATCGGCGACCTGGCCGGCGAGGCGTCCGGGCGACGCGCGGTCACCCTCAACACCACCGGCGCGTACGTCGAGTGGACCACCAGGTCGGCCGCGAACGCCCTGGTCACCCGTTTCTCCATCCCGGACGCGCCGGGCGGCGGCGGGATCGACTCGACGTTGAACGTCTACGTCGACGGGGTGCTGCACAAACCGATCAGCCTCACCTCGAAGCACATCTGGCTCTACGGCGCGGAGGCCGGCCCGAGCGACTCGCCCAGCGCGGGCGCCCCCCGGCACCTCTACGACGAGGCGAACGTGCTGCTCAACTCCACCGTCCCGGCGGGCAGCCGGATCCGGCTCCAGAAGGACCCGGCGAACAGCACCACGTACGCGATCGACTTCGTCAACACCGAGCTGGTCTCGCCCCGGGCCAACCCCGACCCGACCCGCTACAAGGTGCCCACCGGCTTCAGCCACGCCGACGTGCAGAACGCGCTCGACGCGGTCCGGATGGACACCACCGGCACGCTGGTCGGCGTCTACCTGCCCGCCGGCACGTACGAGACCGCGCAGAAGTTCCAGGTGTACGGCAAGGCCGTGAAGGTCGTCGGCGCCGGCATGTGGTACACCCGCTTCCAGACGCCGACGAACCAGCAGAACACCGACGCCGGTTTCCGGGTGGAGTCCTCGGCCAGCGGGTCGACCTTCGCCCACCTGGCGTTCTTCGGCAACTACACCAACCGGATCGACGGTCCGGGCAAGGTGTGGGGCGAGCTGAAGGACGTGGACGACCTGACGCTGGACAGCGTCTGGGTCGAGCACACCGTCTGCGCCTACTGGGGGGTGAGCGTGGACGGGCTGACCATCCGGGACAGCCGGTTCCGCGACACCTTCGCCGACGCGGTGAACATGACGAACGGCAGCACCAACGCCCTGGTCACCAACTCGGAGGGCCGGTCCAACGGCGACGACGCGTTCGCGTTGTTCTCCGCCACCGACCAGGGAGGCTCGGGCGGCAACCACGGCAACGTGTTCGAGAACCTGACCGCCACGCTGACCTGGCGGGCGGCCGGCATCGCCGTGTACGGCGGCTACGACAACGTGTTCCGCAACCTCTACATCGCCGACCAGCTGACGTACTCGGGCATCACCATCAGCTCGCTGGACTTCGGCTACCCGTTCGTCGGGTTCGGCGCCAGCCCGCCCACCCGGTTCGAGAACATCTCGCTGATCCGCTCGGGCGGGCACTTCTGGGGTGCGCAGACATTCCCGGCGATGTGGTTGTTCTCCGCGTCCAAGGAGTTCCGCGGCATCCGGGTGAGCGACGTGGACATCGTCGACCCGACGTACTCGGGGATCATGTTCCAGACCAAGTACACCGGCAGCCAGCCGGAGAACCCGATCACCGACACGGTCCTGACGAACGTCTCGATCTCGGGGGCGCGACGCAGCGGTGACGCGTTCGACGCGAAGTCCGGCTTCGGCATCTGGGTCAACGAGATGCCCGAGACGGGCCAGGGCCCCGCGGTCGGCGCGGCCACCTTCACCAACCTCCGCCTCACCGACAACGCCCAGGACATCAAGAACACGACGAGCACGTTCATCATCACCCGCAATTGATCCATCGATCGTCGCGGGCCGCCGGGAAGGCATCCTGGCGGCCCGCGACCGTCGGTCGGCAACTGCCAGGCGGCTGCCCCAGGGACAGCGGGATTGCGGAACGTCGTCTACCGTCGCCTTACACGCGATCATGTCGCCCGAACCCGGAGCGTCTGAGCCCAGGGAGAACCCCCGTGAAGCGGATCAAAGCCCTCATTGTCATGATGTTGGTCGCGACACTGTCGGCTGTGGTGGTGGCTCCCTTCCCGGCGCAGGCAGGGGCAACCTGGCAGACATACACGCCAAACGCAGACTGGTCGTGCAGTACGGCTGTCACCGTAATGTCCAATGTGTACCAGAAATCGTGCGTAGTGGCGAACGCCTACGGCGACGCGCAGGCGGTCGTGGCGGTCTCGAACTACCGCGGTGTGAGTGTCCGGGTGCACGGCGGCCCAACCCTGTACAAGTCGCGTCCAGATGGCTTCTGGGATGTGGTGAATATGCACACCTGCCTCGACGCCAACATTCTTCCCGGCACGACCCGCGCCTGCTTCGGCCCCACGACCCACCTTCCCGGCAAGAGCATTTATTCGCTGGGAGAGGTCCAGTACAACGGCGACACGACGTGGAAGTGGACCACGTCCCCGATCGGATACGTCTACCCATGATCGGGCTCTACCGGCGCACCCGATAGCGCGGGCACGGTTCAGCTCCGCTGCCGGGCAGCAGCGCGCTCCACTTTCGAGAGGACCAGGCCAAGCGTCTGGGAGTCGGGATCATCACGGCGTCGCGCATCAGGTGCAGGACGAGCAGGTCGTGGCGGCGCCGACCACCACCTCGATCCGCCCGTCTCGGCGGGACTCCTCCGGTCCGTTCCGCGGTGCGGTTGTCTCTTCGAGTGTGCGGTGTGGAGGAACCATCGTGGCGGCCCGATGGCCGGCCGTCAGCGGGCGAGCGCGGCGGCCAGCCGGCGGACGGCCTCGTCCATCAGGTGCGGCGGGGCGGCGGCGAAGGTGAGGCGCAGGTGCGGCGCCGGGGGTTCGGCGGCGTACCAGGGGCGGCCGGGGAAGACCGTGACGCCCTGGGCGGCGGCCGCGGTGGTCACCGCGACGTCGTCGGTGCCGTCGGGCAGGCGCACCCACAGGTGCAGGCCACCCCGGGGCACGTCGCGCGGGACGAGCGCAGGCAGGTGCCGGTCCAGCGCCGCGAGCAGTGCCTCCCGGCGGGCCCGCAGCTCCCGGCGCAGCGTACGGCGGTGCCGGTCCCACGCCGGCGCGGTGAGGAACTCCAGCGCGGCCTGTTGCAGCGGTCCCGCGACGAAGAGGTCGTCGAGCAGGCGGGCGGCGCGCAGCCGTGCTCCGGCCGGTCCCCGCGCACCGACTGCGGCGATCCGCAGGCCGGGCGCGACGGGCTTGGTCAGTGACCGCAGGTAGACGACGTGCCCGTTCGGGTCGTCCGCGGCCAGTGGTGGCGGGGCCTCGCCGTCGACGGTGAGGTCGCGGGCGTAGTCGTCCTCGATCAGGAACGCCCCGGCCTCGCGGACCGCCTCGGCGACCTGCGCGCGCCGGGCCGGCGCGAGTGTCGCGCCGTGCGGGTTGGCGTACAGCGGCTGGCAGTAGAACAACCGCGCGCCGGTGCGGGCGAACGCGGCGGCGAGCTGGTCGGGGCGTACCCCGTCGGCGTCGGCGGGCACCGGCACCACCCGCAGCCCGGCCGCGCGCGCGGCGGCGAGCGCGCCCAGGTAGGTGGGGGACTCGACGAGCACGGTGTCCCCGGGCGTGGTGAGCGCCCGCAGCGTGGAGGAGAGCGCCGCCTGACCGCCGGGGCAGATCACCATGTCCTCGGCGCGCAGGCCACCGCCCGCCTCGCGGGCGAACCAGGCGCGCAGGTCCAGGCGTCCCTCCACCGGGCCGCGCTGCCACGCCGCCGGCTGTCGGGCCGCGCGGGCGAGCGCCGCACCGAGCGCGGCGGCCGGTTGCAGGTCCGGGTCCAGGTAGCCGCCGGTCAGCGGGATCGCGCCCGAGGGCGGTAGCGCCAGCAGCGCCTGCATCTCCTCCTCGCCGCCCCGCCGCGAGCCGAGCGCGACCGTCTGCCAGGACAGGTCCGCCCGGGGCGGATCGGTGCGCCGGGTCGCCACGTACGCGCCCCGGCCCGGCCGCGTCTCGACCAGGCCGTCCGCGACGAGCCGCCGGGTCGCCTCGGCGACCGTGACGGGGGAGACGTGATGGTGCGCGGTCAGCTCCCGTACCGACGGCAGCCGCGTGCCGGGGGTGGCATCGGCCGCCAGCGCACCCAGGTGCCGGACCACGCGGTCGATAGCGCTACCATCGTTCATGACAGCACAGAGTAGCGCTACTGAGCCAGTGACGGTAACGGTGAGACCGGGCGCCGGGATCGCCCTCGGCGCGCTGGGTGTGCTGGCCTTCAGCATGTCGCTGCCGGCCACCCGCGTCGCGGTGCACACCCTCGACCCCTGGTTCGTCGCGTTCGGACGGGCGGTCGGTGCGGCGCTGCTCGCGTGGGCCTACCTGCGGTTGACCGACGCGCCGCGCCCCACCCGGGACCAGTGGCGGCGGCTGTCGGTGGTGGCGCTCGGCGTCGTGGTCGGCTTCCCGCTGTTCACCTCGCTCGCGCTCACCACCCAGACGTCCGCGCACGGTGCGGTCGTCGTCACCGTGCTGCCCGCCATGACCGCGGTGTTCGCGGTGCTGCGGGCCGGGGAGCGGCCACCACCGCTGTTCTGGATCGCCGGTGCCGCCGGCCTGGCCATGGTGCTCGCGTTCCTCGCCGTCAGCGGCTCGATCCGTGGGGCGTTGTCGCTCGCCGACCTGTTCCTGCTCGCCGCCGTGGTGCTCTGCGGCCTCGGGTACGCCGAGGGCGGCCGGCTGGCCCGCGAACTCGGCGGCGCCCGGACGATCTGCTGGGCGTTGCTGCTGTCGCTTCCGGTCACCGTGCCGGTCACGGCGGTCGCCGCGCTGGTCCATCGCCCCCAGGGTGGCGTCGCCGCCTGGACCGGGTTCGGCTACCTCACCGTGGTGTCGATGTTCCTCGGTTTCTTCGCCTGGTACGCCGGACTGGCCCGGGGCGGCATCGCCAAGGTCGGCCAGATCCAGCTCGTACAGCCGGTGCTCACGCTGATCTGGTCGGCCCTGCTGCTCGGCGAGGCGGTCACCCCGGCCACCGTCGCGGTGGCGGTGGCGGTGCTGGCCTGCGTCGTGCTCATCCAGCGCACTCGCGCCGGCGGGCCGAGGGTGGCGCGGTGACGTGGCCCGAGTGACAACCGGAGCACCGGGGAGACTGCTACTGCGGCGCGGCGGGACTCGACCGCCCGGTCTCGGGCGGTGGATCGGTCGGTGCCGGATCCGGAGTGCCGTCTCGAGCCCTCCGCTCCCTCAGCGCTGCGTCGGTGTTCGCGCTGACCAGGCCAGTCAGGCGATGGCTCTCACCCAGCACCCGACGGCAGTGGGTGAGCGCCTGCTCGAACAGGTAGGCGGCCAGCTCCAGGTCGCCCGCGGCATGGTGGGCGCTGGCGAGGTTGTTGATCGAGACGAGGGTGTCGGGGTGGTCGTCGCCGAGTAAGCGGCGCCGGTCGGTGAGTGTCTGTTCGAACAGGGGGAGAGCCCGTTCGAGGTCGCCCGCGGCCTGGTAGGCGTTGGCGAGACAGTTCACTGAGGTGAGGGTGTTGGGGTGGTCGTCGCCGAGCACCCGGCGCCGGTCGGCGAGTGCCTGTTCGAACAGTGGGAGAGCCCGTTCGAGGTCGCCCGCGGCATGGTGGGCGTAGGCGAGGTTGTTCATTGAGGTGAGGGTGTCGGGGTGGTCGTCGCCGAGTACCCGGCGCCGGTCGGTGAGTGTCTGTGCGAACAGGGGGAAAGCCCGTTCCAGGTCGCCGGCGGCATGGTAGGCGGAGGCGAGGTTGTTGACCGAGGCGAGAGCATCGGGGTGGCCGTCGCCGAGTACGCGACGCCGGTCGCTGAGCACCTGGTGGAACAGGGGGAGAGCCCGTTCGAGGTCGCCCGCGGCCTGGTAGGCGTGGGCGAGGTTGTTGATCGAGGTGAGGGTGTCGGGGTGGTCGTCGCCGAGGACGCGGCGTCGGCCGGCGAGTGTCTGTGCGAACAGGGGGAAAGCCCGTTCCAGGCCGCCTGCCGCCTGGTGGGCGCTGGCGAGGTTGTTGATCGAGGTGAGGGTGTCGGGGTGGTCGTCGCCGAGTACCCGACGCCGGTCGGCGAGCACGCGTTCGAATCGGGGGATCGCCTGTTCCAGGTTGCCCGCGGCATGGAAGGCGTAGGCGAGGTTGTTGACCGCGGTGAGCGTGTCCGGATGATCGTCGCCCAGCACTCGGCGGTAGTCGACGAGCACCTGCTCGAACAGGCGGATCGCTCTCTTCAGATCGCCCGCCGCCTGGTAGGAGCTGGCGAGGTTGTTCACCGACGAGAGGGTCCGCGGATGGTCGCGGCCCAGTACCCGACGGCGGTCGGCGAGCACCCGGACGAACAGGGGAATCGTCCGTCCGAGGTCGCCGGCCGCGTGGTAGGCGTAGGCGAGGTTGCTCACCGAGTCCAGAGTGTCCGGATGATCGTCCCCCAGTATCCGGCGGCGATCGGTGAGCACCTGGGTGAACAGGGGGATCGCTCGTTCCGGGTCGCCCGCGCTCTGGTACGCGTAGGCGAGGTTGTTGACCGCGGTCAGGGTGTCCGGATGGTCGTCCCCCATGACGTGGCGGCGGTTGCTGATCACCTGTTGACACAGGGGGATGACCCGTTCCGGGTTGCCCGCCGCCTGGTAGGCGTAGGCCAGGTTGTTGACGCAGGCCAGGGTGTCCGGATGGTCGTCGCCCAACACTCGGCGGGTGTCGGCGACCGCGCGTTCGAGGTAGGCGGTCGACTGCGAGAGGTTGCCCTGGTCCAGGAGGAACATCGCGGCCAGGTTGAGCAGCAACGCCTCGGTGATGAGCCGCTCGGTGTCCGATGGGAGATCGCGGGAGTGGAGCACGACGGCCGCGTCCAGGTGGGGGAGCAGGGCACGCCAGCGAGGCCATGATGCGGGGTCGTGCCACTCACTCGGCACGACGCCGCGCAGGGTGGTCACGGCGTCGGTACGGGCCGCCGCGATGTCGGCGGGTTGCCGGTGGGCATTGTCCTCGTCGGGGGTACGAGCGACGGCCTGCACCAGGCGATGCACGGTGATCTGTCCCGTGGCCGCTTCGACGGCGATCATGTTGTAGGCGGCCAGTCGCCCGATCGCCCGGTTGATCGCCGCCGTGTTCGTCCCTGCGAGAGCGTTCACCACCATCCGGGGAATCGGCTCCGGCGCGTACCAGGCCATCAGCCGCAACAACCGCCCCGGCAGCGGGTCGTCCGCCAGGGCGTCCAGGGTCACCTGCCACACCCGCGCGACCGTGCGCTGTCCGGCGCGGCCCTCTTCGCCGTCGCGGTAGATGTCGGCCGGATACCGGGCCAACAGTTCCAGGTAGCCGGTCGGCGACGTGCCGGTCTGCGCCATGTACGCCCCGGCCTGTTCCACGGCCAGGGGCAGGCAGCCCAACTCGGTGCAGACCGCCTCCGCCTCCACCTCGGCCACGTCCACCCCGCCACGGGCGGCGACACGCGCCAACAACGTGACCGCCTCGGGAAGGTCGAGCACGTCCAGCCGCACCGTCGTCACGAACTCCGGCCACCCCGTCGCCCGACGACTGGTCACCAGGATCCGCCCCTGCGGTAACCGCGCCACCAGGTCCGCCATGTCGGCCGGGTCGTTCACGTTGTCCAGCACCAGGAGCCAGCCCTCGTGCGAGGCCAGCCACCGCACCGCCCACTCCCGTAACACCGTTGCCGGCATCACCGCTGCCAGCCCGGGCTGGAGCCCGCCGGCCAGCGCCGCCAACCCCGCGTCCAGACCGGTCCGGCTGTCCGCCGTGATCCACCAGACCGGGGCGAACACGCCGGCGTGCAGACCCGCCCACCGCGCCGCCAATGTGCTCTTACCGACTCCGCCGAGCCCGTGCACCGCCTGCACGACGACGACACCTGATGACGCGGCGGTCGCGTCGAGCCGCCTCAGTTCCTCCTCGCGACCGAGGAACAACTCGTGCCGCCCCGGCAGGTTCGTCAGGCAGGCCGGCGCGGGGACGGATTCCGGCGTCGACATCGCCTCGGGCGGCAGCACCATCGCCTGATCGATCCGGGTCTGCACGTTGATCGCGTAGTCACCGGTCGACGCGATACCGGGTACGTCGCCAGTCGCCGAGATTCTCCGCGATCCCGCCGGGTCCGGTCGCGCGCCTTCCGGTACGGACCTGTCAGCACCCCGACGACGTCTTCGGGACGGCCATCTCACCGGCGTTGGACGTTCCGTGCGTTGTCCCCGGTCGAGGCGATCCCGCTGATCCCATGAGCAGTCACCGACCGGTCTTCGGACCTCCCGGCGGAACCCGCCGGGAGGGAAGCCGTAGGCGACGGAGCCAGGACCACGGCGGCCACGGCTACCACCAGGCCCGCGACCGCGGCCAGCCAGCTGGCGACCTCCACTCCGCGCAGGCCGAACACCACGGCAACCGTTGCCAGGGCAGTGGCAACCGCCGAACCCATTCCGATGATCGCCCGCCGTCGTCTCCGCACCACCACATTGTGGAGCGGGCCCACCCGCGTTCACCAGTCAGGATCGCCGGTGTCGAGAACGTGACCGAGATCGTCGGACAGATGAGCGTGATCGCGTGGTCGATCGCCGCGGTGACCGACCGACTCATGCCCGCGGAGCAGTGCAAAAAACCTGCAAACGCCAGCCCTTGTCCTGGGCGAAAGCGCTTTCTTACGATTGCGTCACATCGATGTTTCGTTCGCGGGCCGGGCGCCGCGAATGGACGAACGCCGCTGACGGCGCGCCTGATCGCGTCGCGGCAATCCATCCTTTCCTGTTCGGCGACCGCCGGTCGATCCGGCGTGCGCGAAAACGAATCGAGGCGTCAATGAGACGACCAGTCGCACTGAGACTTCAGGCCCTCCTCGCCACGGCGGTGGTGGGCGGCGCGGTGGCGGTGACGATGCCGTCCCCGCAGGCGTCGGCGGCGGCCGTGACCGCCACCGGCTTCGCGAGCCAGAACGGCGGCACCACCGGCGGCGCGGGCGGCCAGACGGTGCGCGCCACCACGGGCACCGCCATCCACGCCGCGCTCTGCGGCCGGGCCAGCAGCAGCACCCCGATCGTCATCGAGGTGACCGGGACCATCAACCACGGCAACACCAGCAAGGTCTCCGGATCGAGCTGCAACACCGCCGACGGCGTGATCGAGCTGAAGCAGATCAGCAACGTCACCATCATCGGCGTGGGCAGCGGCGCCGTCTTCGACCAGCTCGGCATCCACATCCGCGACTCCCGCAACATCATCATCCGCAACGTGACGGTGCGCAACGTCAAGAAGTCGGGCTCGCCCACCTCCAACGGCGGCGACGCGATCGGCATGGAGAGCAGCGTCCGCAACGTGTGGGTCGACCACGTCACGCTGGAAGCGTCCGGCGGCGAGTCGGAGGGCTTCGACGGCCTGTTCGACATGAAGGACGACACCCAGTACGTGACGCTGTCGTACAGCATCCTGCGCAATTCCGGCCGGGGTGGCCTGATCGGATCGAGCGAGAGCGACCGCGGCAACGGCTACGTCACCTTCGAGCACAACCTGTACGAGAACATCGACTCCCGGACGCCGCTGCTGCGCGGCGGCGTCGCCCACATGTTCAACAACCACTACACCGGGCTGCACGAGTCGGGCATCAACTCCCGGGCCGGCGCGCGGGCCAAGGTGGACAGCAACTACTTCCGCAACTCCAAGGACGTGCTCGGCACGTTCTACACCAGCGAGCGCGGCACCTGGCAGGTCAGCGGCAACATCTTCGACAACGTGACCTGGTCGGCCCCGGGCGGCGACAACTACCCGGCGGGGCCGAACGTGACCTCGACGACCACGGTGAGCGTGCCGTACTCGTACCGGCTCGACGCGGCGAGCTGCGTGCCGGACGTGGTGCGGCAGACGGCGGGCGCCAACACCGGCCTGCGGGTGTCCGACGGCAACTGCACGCCCCAGTCCCCGCCGCCCACCACGCCGGGGCCGACCACGCCCGCACCCACCACGCCGCCGCCCGGCACGACCACCCCGCCGCCGTCCGGCGGGACCAACCTGAGCCTCGTCTCCGGCGCCGGCGCCGACGGGTCCAGCAAGGCCGACGGCACCAGCTACGGCAACGTGCGCGACGGCAACCTGAGCACCTACTGGTCGCCGTCCGGGTCCACCGGCACCGTCTCGATCAAGTGGGGCTCGGCCACCACCGTGTCCCGCGTGGTCATCCGCGAGCCGTCCGGCACCTCGGGTTCGATCGGGTCGTGGCAGCTGGTCAACAACGACACCGGCGCGGTGCTCGCCTCCGGCAGCGGGGCCGGCCAGATCACCTTCGGCGCGACCTCGCTGAAGAAGATCAACTTCAAGATCACCAGCTCCAGCGGTACGCCGAGAGTCGGCGAGTTCGAGACGTACGCCGGTTAACCGGCGCGACGAGCGGGGGCGGCCGATCCGGCCGCCCCCGCCCTGGTTCGTGTACCCGTCAGAGGGTGAGCACGACGGTGGAGATGCTCCGCGCGCCGACGTTCACCGTCACCTGGTTGCCGTTCACGCCGACCGGCTGGCTCGCCGCACTGGCGTTCTGCGACGTGGCCACGTACTCCGCCCGGCTGACGTTCTGCGGCGCCTGGATGATCGCGTTGTTCACCGCGCTGGTCGACCGGTTGAGGATCACCAGCGTGACCTTCCCGTCGCCGGAGTAGGCGGTCACCTCCAGCGGCGAGGCCTTCGAACTCTTGGTCAGCGCGACCCGCTGGTAGCCGGGCCGCACGTACTTCGCGTACTGCGCGAACGCGTAACCGCGCTTGAGCGGCGCCCCCGCCACGGTGCCGTACGCGGATTCCCCGTCACCGATGAACGAGTAGTAGCGCTTGCCGTACCACCAGACGTACGCGCTCCAGTTCGACTCCATCGACCTGTGCACGGTGCGCATGATGTCGTCGAGCGTCTCGTTCCAGACCGTGGCGTTGGCCGGGTTGCCCCAGATGTTCGCGCCGCCGCCGTCGGCCTCGTGCAGGTTCCACTCGGTCATCCAGACCGGCTTGTTGTACTGCTGCGCCAGCGGATACGGCTTCAGCCGGCCGGACGCCTCGGTGCCGTACAGGTGCCCGCCGATGTAGCCGATGTTGGCGCGGGCGGCCGCGTCGTTGAGCGTCGGGTCGGTGTAGCCGTAGTTCAGGTTCACCGCCTCGGCGACCATCAGCTTGGTGTTCTGCACCTTGGCCCCCTGCTCCCGCACGAACGTCTGGAGTTCGGTGCCGCTCCAGTCCATCGAGTCGTAGTCCGGGTGCCAGTCCGGCTCGTTCTGCACGGACGTGACGTCGATCGTCACGCCCTGGTTGCGCATGTACTGGACGTAGCTGTTGAGGTGGTTGGCGTAGTCGTCGTAGTAGTCGGTGCGCAGCTTGCCGCCGTTGATCCGGCTGTTGTTCGTCTTCCAGGCCGCCGGCGCGGTCCACGGCGACGCCATGATCTTCACGTTCGACCCGTACGACTTCGCCGTCCGCAGCGCGCCGACCTGGGTGCCCCACTCGCCGGACACCGGCGAGATGCCGGTACGCACGATGGACAGGCCGAGCTGGTTGGGGCCGAGCCCGACGAGCGTCTGCGTCTCGGCCGTCGACCACGCGCCGCCCCAGATCGACACCGCGGCCCCGAACCCGTCGACCGTCTGGTACTTCGTGGCGGTGTTCACCGTGATGTCCGCCGGCCCGCCCGGCGGTGGGGCGGACGGCGACGACGTCGGCGTCGGCGACGGCGGAGGCGAGCTGGTCGGCGACGTGGTCGGCGTCGTCGTGCCACCGGTGCAGGTCACCCCGTTGAGCGCGAAGCTGGTGGGCGCGGGGTTGCTGCTGGTCCAGTCCCCGTTGAAACCGAACGACGTGCTGCCGTTCGTGGGGATGGACCCGTTGTAGTCGACGTTGCGGGCGGTGACCGCCGCTCCGCTCTGGGTCACCGTGGCGTTCCACGCCTGGGTGACGGTCTGACCGGCGGCGTAGGACCAGGTGAGCGTCCATCCGTTGACCGGGTCACCGAGGTTGGTGACCGTGACGTTGGCGCCGAAGCCGCCCTGCCACTGCGACGACACGGCGTAGGTCACCGCGCAGCCGGCGGCTGCCGCGCCGGCCGGCACCGCCACCGCCGCGGCTGCCGACGCCAGCAGGACGGTCCCGGCCGTGACCAGGGCGGTACGGGGTGCGCTGAGTCTTCTCATCGGATCTCGTCCTCCGTGGTCAGCGCTGCAGGGTGAGCAGGCCGGGCCGGTAGGGGAGCAGGCCGTA
The DNA here is from genome assembly GCF_902825405.1 of Micromonospora maritima. Classification (GTDB taxonomy): domain Bacteria; phylum Actinomycetota; class Actinomycetes; order Mycobacteriales; family Micromonosporaceae; genus Micromonospora; species Micromonospora maritima. The sequence goes on from NZ_CADEAU010000011.1 coordinate 35,290, forward strand.
GTCGCCGCCGGAGTTGGGGGCGCGGCCCTGGTAGAGCAGTTGCAGGTTGC
>NZ_CADEAU010000012.1 GCF_902825405.1 Micromonospora maritima
CGCACGCCGAGCCGGGCGCGCAGCTGCCCCCACAGGTGGGTGACCTCGCCGTCCACCCGGTCGACCATCCGCCGCGCCTCGGCGACCTCCGCCTGGGCCTGCCGGACCTGCTCGGCCGCGTCGGCCACCGCCCGGTCGGCGGCGGCCACCTGCTCGGCGTACCAGGTGTGCGCCTCGGCCCGCTGGGCGGACACCCGGGCGGTCAGCTCGGCGAGCCGGCGGATCTGCGCGCTGTACGTCTCACTGGAGACCGGTTCGTTCATCGGGTGGGACCATAAGGGATGATCACCTGTCCGGTGCGGTGCACCGCGCGGTCGAAGTAGAGACCGCGCCACGGCCGGGGATACCAGTCCGGGCCGCCGCTGCCCGGGTAGAGCGAGGCGCTCAGCTCACCGCCCTGCACGTCCAGCGCCACCCAGGCGCCGATCTGGTCCGTGCGCGCGCCGGCGCCGCCCAGGTCGGCCCGCATCCGCGCCACGCCCCGCCACCAGGCCAGCACGTGGGTGCGCCGCTCCGGGCCGTCGTGCAGGATCCGGCGCAGCTGCTCCAGGCCGGTCCGGGTGCCGGCCTTGCCGGCCAGCGCGCCGGCCGCCGCGTCCACCGCGAACAGCAGCAGGAAGTGCGGGGTACGCGCGGCGCCCGGCGCGCCCAGCCCGTCGCCGACCTCGGCCATCAGCTCGGTGACGGTCTCCTCGTCGTACCAGGACGCGTCACCGGCCAGGTCCTCGTACAGGGCGCGGGCGGCCGGGTCGGCGTCCGGGTCGAGGCAGGCGATGGAGAACCGGGCGGTGCCGGGGCGGTACTGGCGGGCCAGCGAGCGGGCGGCGGCGTCGAGCACCGCGCACGCCTCGTCGACCCGGGTGCCCAGCACGGCCAGGTTCCGCCCGGGCGCCCGGGGCAGCCGCAGCGCCGCCGACCGGGACTGCACGTCGATGATCTCGCCGAGCAGCGCCACCGGGCTGCGCGGCACCCCCTGCTCGGGCGCGGTCAGCGCACGGAAGTCCGGCGCCTCGGTCAGCCGCGGGATCGCGTCGCCGTCGAAGAGGCGGGCCGGCGAGGCGTCCTGCGGGCGCATCCGCCACAGTCGGTGCTGCAACTCGCTCCAGGTCTCCCAGTCGCTGGCCGACGGGATCCGGGCCACCTCGTTCCCCTCGGCCAGGCCCGACTCGGCGTTGACCACGGCGTGGTGCCGGGGCAGCGACTGCGCCGCGTCGTTGCGCTCGGCCAGGATGCGCAGCGCCTTGGGCAGCGCGATCCGCAGCGTGAACTGGGCGACCAGGGCGGGCCGGCCCCACAGCGCCTCGATGCCGCGCACGTCCTGCGAGGCGAGCACCAGGTGGATGCCCTGGGAGCGGCCGCGCCGGGCCAGGTCCTCCAGCAGGTCGGCGGCCTCCCGGGCGACCACGTCCCGGCCGGCGAGCAGCGCCTGGAACTCGTCGACCACGGCGACGATCCGGGGCCAGTGGCCGGTCGGGTCGACCGCGCGCAGCTCGGCCAGCTTGGTGACCTCGTGCTTCTTGGCCGCGTCGGCCCGCCGGCGCAGCTCCTCGGCGAGGAAGCGCAGCAGGGCCAGGCCGAACTCCCGGTCGGTGTTGACGTTGATCCCGACCAGCCGCATGTGCGGCAGCCAGCTCGGGTCCCGCCGGCCCTGGGCGAACCGGGCGAAGGACACCCCCTCCTTGAAGTCGAGCAGATAGAACTCCAGCTCGGCGGGGGAGTAGCGGGCCGCGAGCGCGCCGATCCAGGCGAAGATCAGGTTGGTCTTGCCGGTGCCGGACGGACCGCCGATCAACGCGTGCGGCGGGTAGTCGCCGAGGGTGAGCAGGACCGGCCGCCCGTGCGGCCCCTCACCGATCGGCGCGCTGAGCCCGTGCGCCGAGTCCTCCCGCCAGTAGTCCTCCGGCGGGGGCAACAGGTCGGTGAAGGGCGTCGGCGGTGGCCCGGCGGCGACCCGGGAGGCGACCGCCCGGCAGGTCTCGGTGACCAGCGCCGGCGGGGGCGGGTCGTCGAGCACCACCGGCAGCCCGGCGATCCGGGCGTCGTCCGGGTCGACCACGACCCGGGTGACGGTCCGGTCGTCGGGCAGGTCGATGCCCCGGACCACCAGGTGCACGCCGCACGCGGCCCCGGTACGCACCACCCGGTCGAGCTGGCCGCGTTCGTGGCGGGACAGCTCGTCGCCGCCGAGCAGCACCGCCACCCGCCACGGCTCCGGGCGGCGGCCGGTGGCGGCGGCCAGCTCGACCGAGGCGTCGTAGGCGTCGCCCGGCCCCGGCTCGGTGAACGTCAACGCCCGGTCCGCCGGCCCGGTGCCGGCACGGAACCCGGTGAACGGGTAGAACGCGGCGGACACCACGGGCGCGGCGGAGGCGGGCAGCCGCCACGACACCGGCAGCCGGTGCACCGGCAGCTCCGGGTTGTGCCGCAGCAGCGTGGCCACCGCCGACTGCATCGGATCCCAGGTCAGACCGGTCCAGCGGGCGGTCTCGACGGTGGAGAACGGGTCGAGCTGCCCCGGGTCGCCGACGAACAGCGCCCGCTCGAACCGCCCGGCCACGCGCAGCAGCGCGTCGGCCCGCATCTGGTACGCCTCGTCCACGATCGCCCACGGCCAGGTGCCCTCGGTGACCGTGGCCCACTTGGCCGCCGTACCGATGGTCACCGCCGGCCCGCCCAGGTCGGCGACCTTCGCCGCGACCCGGACCGCCGGGTGGCCGGTGACCCGCTCCGAGGGCCGGTAGTCGGCCGCGGAGAGCCGGCCGACGCGCAGCTCGGGCGCCTTCCGGCCGAGCCGGTCGATGAGGTCGTCGACCTGCTCGTTGGTCTGCGCCACGATCATCAGCGGGTCACCGGTGGCGGCGGTCTCGATCGCCGCGCGCACCACGAGCGTGGACTTGCCGGCACCGGGCGGCGAGTCCACCACCACGCCGCGGTGCGCTCCCTCGCGCACATCGCGCAGCACACTCTCGACCACGTGCAAGGAAGGGCCCCTTCTTAACGCATCCGGTAGAGGCGGGGCCCCTTCTTAACACGCGCGGGGTAAGACTGCGGGCATGAGTGAAGCACCGGTGCTCTACCTCATCGTCTGCGCCGCTCCCCCGGCCCAGCGGATCGGCGAACTCGCCGAACTGCTCGCCGCCGACGGCTGGCGGGTCTGCCTGATCGCCACCCCGATCGCCGCGACCTGGCTCGACCGCGACGCGCTCGCCGACCGCACGGGCCATCCGGTACGCGCCGAGTGGCGCCGCCCCGGCGACCCCGAGCCGCACCCGCCGGCCGACGCCGTCGCCGTCGTGCCGGCCACCTTCAACACGCTGAACAAGTGGGCGGTCGGGGCGAGCGACACGCTGGCCCTGGGCATCCTCAACGAGATGCTCGGCGCGGGACTGCCGATCCACGTGTTTCCCCGGGTCAACGCCGCGCTGTCGGCGCATCCCGCCTACGGGCCGAACCTGCGGCGGCTCCGCGAGGCGGGGGTGGTGGTGCACGACGGGGACGTGCTGCGGTCACCGGACGAGATGACGCCGAGCCGGTGGGCGGTGGTGGTCGACGCGCTACGCGCGGCGCGACCCGACGCCTAACGGGAGCGGGGCACCTGGCGGTTGAAGCGGGGACGCAGCGCCAGGACCAGCGCTTCCTTCGTACCCTCCGGGTCGTCGGTCTCCTGCCAGCGGACCTCGCGCCGCCCCAGCCACCCGGCGATGTCGTCGCGGGCGGCGGCCCGGCCCGGCGTGTCGAGGAGCTGGCCGACCTGGTCGTGCAGCACCGACGAGTCGCGGTTGCCGGTGAGGTGCTGGCGCAGCCGGGCGCGCAGGTTGCCGGTGTAGCCGACGTAGACGACCACGCCACCGTCGAGCACCAGGTGCACGCCGGGCGCGGCCGGCGCGCCGGCGACGACCTCCATCGTGTACGGCCGGGCCGGCGCGAACCCGGCCAGCAGGTCTTCGGTGTCCAGCACCCGGGCGACGCTACCGGTATTCGCGCAGCTCCACCGCCCCGCACGACCCGGCGTGACCGTCCGGTAGCGGGCACCGCCCCCCGCCGGGCAGCCGCACGTCGCACCAGACCCGGTGACGCAGGTGCTGGGCGTCCTCCTCGCTGAGCGTGGTCTCGCCGAAGTCGACCGCGTCCAGGTGCCCGAGCGACCGGGCGAGCGCGGCGGCCAGCTCGGCGGCGGCGGCCCGGCTGGTCAGCGTGGTGGGCAGGTGGACGATCCAGCGCGGCTCAGTCATCGTGGCCGCGCCGATGGCATCCGTTGTGGCGGGACTGCCACTGGCGCAACGCCTGCCGGATCCGCTCCGACTCGGTGCGCGCGGTGGTCAGCTCCCGGTCGAGCCGGTCCAGCTCGTCGGCCACCCGCCACAGGTAGTCGTGCACCTGCGCCCGGTCGAACCCCCGCCAGCGCGTGTCGAAGACGGCCGCGCGCACCTGCCAGGCCCGCACCCGCTCCCCAATCACCCAGATCACCGGGCCACCCCCACGGCCTCGTCGGGCACGCCGGCCGCGGCGAGCGTCGCCCTCCCCCACCGGGCCAGCCGGCAGGGGTACGGGACGCGTTCGCTACGGCACAGCGGCCCCTGCGGCCAGCGCTCCGGAACGTGTACGCGCACGGCGAGCGCGGCGACGAGCAGATCGTCGTCGGTGACCGGGGTGGGGACGGGAAAGTCGACGGACATCGGTGGGCGCCTCCGGGGTCGGGTGTGTCTCGTGGGGTGGCGCCGGGGCGGGCGGGGTCGGCGGGCAGCCGCGATCGGGGGACGCGACGCCGCCGGAGCCCAGCACCCGCCCCGGGCCGTACGCCGACTGTCGACCTTGGGCGTCGTTCGTCGTATGCCCTGGTGATCGTCGTCGACATGCACGCTTCGCATGGAGATCGACATCTTCGATATGCGCGGCATGCATACCGTCACGCTCCGGAGCCGATTGAATGGTTAGGCTCGATGTCGGACACAGCCACCCGCGCGGAGCGAGGTTGCCGGTGACACCCACGAACTGCCCCCGCTGCGGCGGACGCCTGGCCCGCGACAACGACAGCGGCCGGTGCGCGCCCTGCCAAGCGGCCGAGCGTGACCGGCTGAGTGCACCGCCGGTGGTGCCGGAGTCGTTCTGGGAGCACGAGCCGGTGCGGCGGGCGCTCGCCGAGCGGCATCTCGGGCGGGTGGTCCGGGCGTACCGCTACCACCCGTACCACGGGCGGAACCCGCTCCCGCAAAGCGTGGTGGCGGGGTGGCTGGGCATCACGCAGGCCCAGCTGAGCCGGATCGAGAACGGGCCGGCGCTGGTGTACCTCGACCGACTGGCCCACTGGGCGACGCAGCTCACGATCCCCCCGGCGCGCCTCTGGTTCGCCCTACCGGGTGAGCCGGCGCCTACAGTGTGGTCAGACGCACGCATTGAAGAAGGTGGTAGTACGAATCGCCGGCAATTCCACGCTCTGGCCGCTCTGGCAGGCATCCAGGCCGGCGGCGGGCTAGACCTGCTGACGGCAGGTGCCGAGCCGCCACCGAACCTCGGCATGGAACAGGTGCGGTACGCCGCCTCACTGGTCGACCAGTTCCGCTCGGCGGATGCGGCTGTAGGCGCGGACGCACTCTGTGACATCGCCATGCAGGTGCATAAGCGCCTGTCCGCCTGGGCTGAACAGACCGCGTACAACCGGTCAGTGGGCGAAGCGCTTCAAAGCGCACTTTCACACCTGGCGATTCAGGCAGCCTGGCTCGCTATCGACGCGGACCGCCGCCCCGAGGCAAGGCCCTACCTGAACGAGGCCATCGCTCGAGCGCGCATCGCCGACGACGCTCGCGTCGAGGTACGTGCTCTCGCCTGCATGTCGCTGCTACTCCGCGAGGAGCGGCCAGCAGAAGCGATGCACTGCGCCGAAGCAGCGTTGCGTGCCGCTGCCGGCTGGACTACACCGCGCTTGACTACGCTGCTCCACCTTCGCTCAGCTCATGCCCACGCCATCCTTCGGGACACGTTCGGCTTCGAGCGGGAGATGACCAAGGCCCGCAGTGCATTCGAAGTAGGCAGCCACGAAGATGACCTGCCCTTCATCTCGTTCGTGACCGAGCAGGAGGTCACGGCCATCAACGGGCTCTCGTACCTTGCGCTCGACCGGCCGGACCGAGCCGCAGCCTGCTTCCGGGCGATCACGGCCAGCCCTCCTGATGGACATCGACGTAACCGGGTCTACTCCACGGTCCAACTCGCCAGGGCTTCGATCCGCCAAGGGGATGTGCCGGGCGCAGCCCAGGCCGCGTTGGCTGTCCTACCTGAGCTTCGCCAGGTGCGCTCCGGACGGACCCTGCGCGTGCTCGCCGAGGTGCGGTCCGGACTCGATGCTCACCGCGCGGTGTCCGAGGCCCGACAGTTCTTCGACGTGTACGACGGGTCGCTGGCCTGATGGTGCAAAACGTGCGCTTGCGCCACTACTCCGCCGCTGAGGCCGAGAAGGTGCTGACACAGCTCGTAGACGTGTATCTCGACGCGCACGCCGACGACGGGTCGCTCTACACCGCCGAACGGTACGAGGGGCAGCTCGCGGCGCACATGCCCCGCCCGGGCTGGGCGTCGGTGACGGCTTGGGCCGGTGACGAGTTGATCGGCTACATCTACGGGTTTCCGCTCGGAGCGGATACCCGGTGGTGGGACGGCATTCAGGGGTCGATACCGTCCGGCTTCACGGATGAGAACGGCCGACGGACCTTTGGCGTCAGCGAGTTGGTGGTGCGGTGCTCTTGGCAACGCCGAGGTATCGCTCGGGCACTGCACGACGAGTTGATGGGCAGTCGGGCTGAGGAACGGGCGGCGTTGCTCGTGCGGCCGGACAACGCCGCTGCCCAGCATGCGTATGACGCTTGGGGGTGGCAGCCGGTCGGGCGGCTCCGGCCGTCCTGGGATGGTGCGCCCCTGTTCGAGGTGCGAACGAAGCCGATCATGCCGAATTGATGGAGAACAATCGCGCTTAGGCCCTAGCCGACCTGGCAACCACCCGCACCACCCTGCGTGCCCTCGCCGCCGCCGAGTTCACTGCCGACGACCCCACCATCGCCAGCGCCCTCTACCAGCAAGTCCTCGCCGTCCTTCGTGCCGCGCCGGCCGGCATGCGCGCCAAAGACATCTGCCTCGCACTCGACGTCGAACCCTCACCGAAACACGTCGAAGGCACCCGCGAAGCTCAAATGCATGGTCAACCGCCACGTCCTCACCGAAAACGAGTCAGGAGAATTCATCCTCAACTCGAAACGGATCTAACACACCGAACCGCCCTCTCAGGCGGAGGGTCTGTGGACCGAGCACCTCGGCTGGTCGCCGCAGCGGCACTCCCCGTCGCTTCAGAGGTGGGTGCCGGGGTGTTCCAGACGGCGCCGGCGGCACGGGTCGGGCGCAGCCCGCAAGGCCGGTGGCGAGCAGCAGCAGCGCCAGTGCGCCGTGGCGGACGAGCGGACCGCGACGCCTGGTCGGTGCGCTCACCGCTGCAGCACTGCGGTTGCGTAGCCGTCCGGGTAGAACTGCCAGTAGTCGCGGTACCGGACCGTGAAGGTGGTGGTGCCGCGTGGCAGCGAGTAGGTGAGGGTGTACCTGCCGCTGGCGTCCATCTTGCCGCGCCAGAACTCCCGCTCGGCCCCGCCGTCGGTCGAGGCGGTGATCCACCAGTAGTTGTCGTCGCCGATCGGCGAGCTCCAGGTCACGGTGAGCTGTGCCGTGCCCTTCTCCTTGCCGGTCCCGACCTGGGCGGTGACGGCCAGGTCGGTGACCGGCGGCCTCGGCGGGTGCACCGGACCGAAGGAGTGCAGCAGCTGCGTTTCCTGGTAGGGGTCGGTCGAGCTGACCGCCCAGGCCCGGGTGCCGTCCCGGTTGACCAGGAGTGTGCCCTCCCAGAGGCTGTCGCCGTTGCGGAAGTCGACGGCGTACGTCGGGACCGTGCTGCCCTTGGCGTAGAGGTAGACGTCGGCGTCACCGGTGGCGGTCAAGGCGCGGCCGATGGCGACGGTGGAGCCGTCCCCGGACCAGGCGGCGTCCTGCGGGTAGACCCCGCTGGGATAGACGGTGGCGTCGGTGAGATCCGGCAGCCGGTACGAGTGGTGCTCGTACGGGTGGCCCACCGTCTCCATCACCTCGGTGCCGTCGGGGCTCACGGCGTAGTCGATGAGGTTGCTGCCGGTGTTGTCCCGCCGGGCGACGATCGTCGGGCTGTCATCGGAGACGTCGATGACGTACGTGGTGACGGGCGAATACCCGGTGTCGCCGGCGACGAGGAGGCCGGGCGCGCCGGGGCTGGCGTCGATGATCGGGTGGTAGTTGGGGCCTGCGGTGTAGACCACCGGCGGGGTGCCGGGCGCGGACCAGATCAGCAGGCCGCCGGAGCCGATGCCGGCGTCGATGAACCCGCCGACGACCTTCTCACCGGTCGGTTCGACGGTGTACAGGTGGACGCCGGGGGGTGCGGGGTAGCTGGCGATGATGGTGAGGGTGGCGGCGTCCAACGCAATGATCCGGTTGAAGCCCTGGGCCGCGTACAGGGTGCGCCCGTCGTCGCTGAGGACGAGGTCGGAGATGTCGGCGACGGCCGTGACCCGGTTCAGCAGCCGGCCGTTGAGGTCGGTCACCACCAGCGGCAACCCGCCGCCGACCCCCTGGGCGATGTAGAGGCGGCCGCGCGCCTCGTCGAGCTCGATCGCCCGCAGGTCGTTTACCGGTAGCTGGGTGCCGACGCTCTTGAGCGGGGCCGCCGTCTCGGCGGCGGCTGGCGTTGCTGTCAGTAGCTCCCCGGCGCTGAGTCCGATCGCCGCGAACATCCCGGACGCCAGCAGTTGACGACGCCGCATGACACCTCCCCGTGTCGGCCAGCCGCCGTGCCTACGGCCAACCGAGACCCTAGTACCGGGGTTGCTGCTGGCGCTGTACCTCACCGCCCGGCTCGCTCCTGAGCTACATCCCGGTCGTGGGTGGTGGACGGTAAGGCGCACGGTGCCAACTGGACCAGAAGCGGCCATCGTCGCCGACCGGCGGGCGGCGGGCGGCGGCGGCGGCGGACCGCCCGTTCGCTACCTGGCCGCTCCGCCCAGTCGAGAAGGCACTGGTGGCACCCGGTTACCTGCTTGCGATCAAGCTGGGCGGCATCGATGATGGATGGCTTTGCAGGTCTCGATCAAGGGAGCGGGTGTTGCACCCAGACTCAGCACTCATGAGCTTCGTTGCACGCGCGATGCGCGGTGGTGACGCGACCGAGCGGTTGCCGACGACTTCGAGTCGGCTCTTGTGGCAGGCTTCTGGGAGGCGTCGGCCCTTCGCCCCGATGTCGTTGAAAAGTTCGAAACTGGGGCGCGGGACAGGGAAGCGTCACGACGGCACGCTGCAAGAGGCACTAGGAGGAAGGCTTCACGCGAATCAGCAAGGCCCTCGAGGTGTACGAAGAACTTCTCGCTATGAGTGAAGAACTCAATCGCAGGATCCCGGATGTTGCCATGTCGCGTGATGACTTCTGGGGCTGGGAGGAAGATAACGACCGGATCTTTTTTCCCGAGCACGTACTTAAGACTTTGCTGATCATCTCGATGCACGCCCGCAGCATCATCATCGCGGACGAAATTGGGGAACTGACGCGGATTGGTCTGCACGGGGCCGCAGGTGCGCGGGTGAGAACTCTCTATGAGGTAGCGGCCCCACTGCCGTCCTCGCTTTGGACAACGACTTATGCCTGTGCGAGCGGTGCCACGCTTCGGGCGTCCTTGAGCGTCTCCGCGAGGTCCGCGCCACGCAACGCGGATCAGCATTCTTCGGTTGGCGGCCGGCCTCGGCTGAGGAGATTCAAGAGTTGGAGGATCTGGTCAGCTCATTGGTGCGGCGATATGGATCGGAAATCCGCCAATCGCATGGTTGGGCGAAGCCCCTGTTTCCGCATCCACCGACCCGCCGAGTAACCTTCGCCGACCTGGACCGGCTCGTCTTTGGTCCCGAAATGAGGGTGATCTACGAGCACATGAACGCCTACATTCATGCTGGCTCACTCGACGCGACCCTTGCGGTGGACTTCAGCAATCCCGACCTGGTCTCCACTCGCAGGCAATTCGACTACCAGAGTGCGGCTTTTGCGCTCCGAGCGGCCACTCTGCTGCTTGACACACTAAGCTTCGTCGCTTGCCGCACCCTTTTTCGCGGAAACTGGGACGAGATGCTCGTAATGGGTCCGATTAGAAGCCGGGTTCAGGCCATCGACGAGCTGCTTCCCGCTGACCGTTGAGGCTCTGTCAATGCGAGACCGACGAAAGTGCACGCTCGCGGTTGAGGCCGTAAGGCCCCGGCCTCGGGTCGCCTCAACTGGGATGCGGCGCTACGTTCCTACGAGACGCGTCACCGGGGCTATGGCACCTGGCGGTTGATGCGGGGCTGGAGGGCAGGGACCAGGGCTTCCGTCGTACCCTCCGGTTTTCCAGCGCCATTGCCCTGCTTCGCGACCGCGGCATCGTCGTCGGCGCACCCGGGCGCGGCGTCTTCGTCGCCGATCGAGCTGGCGGATAGCCCGAAGGGCTGCGCGAGAGCGCCTCCGAGCTCATGGCTGCTCCGGTCAGCTACCTTGAACGGCTGCCGCTCGAGCCACGTTCGCGCGAGAGCAAACCTCACGCCGCTACCCTGTGAACGGCCCGGCAGCGCCGCCGGTTGAACCGGCACGCCGACGCAAGAGGGCGTCCGGACAAGGCCGTCGCCAGGTAGGACGATCAGACAGCGGTGGCTTTCGCGGTGGTGACTCAGGTGCTAGTAAGAGTCCGTGACCACCCCACCTCCAGGACCTCAAGCGGCGAAGCTACGGAACCCCATGATTGTCGCTGTTCCCGTCTCGAGCGATCACGCCGATGCATCCAACGACCAGCCGGTGACCTACGGTGCCCCCTCGGGTCGAGGTGCCTGATGTCCGAGAACGATCCCCGCATCAGCAGCGCGTGGGAGACCTATCGCAACTTTCTGGACCATGCGCCGCCGCACCAAGTCACGCAGCAGCTTCGTAGCCTCTCGGTCCCCGAGAACCTCATCGCCGAGCTCATCAAGCGACACGAGGTGGAGACGACCAAAATCCTCGAGCTCAAGGAGCCCTTGGGGCTGGGCCGGGAGAACGCCACGCCGTGGTACGCAGGCCCCCGCAAGGGTGACCGCAACTGGCCCGCGTTCAAAGCACACCTGCAGCGAAACCTGGACGAGGACGCCGTTGACACCATCAACGAAGCCTCGGACAAGGTTGTCGCCATGTTGGATCACCCGGCGAAACCTGCCTTCGACTCACGTGGGCTCGTGGTCGGCCACGTCCAGTCCGGCAAGACCAGCAACTTCACGGCTGTCATCTGCAAAGCCGCAGATCGCGGTTACCGAATTTTCATCGTACTGTCCGGCGTCCACAACGCCCTCCGACGCCAGACGCAGACCAGGCTCATCCGCGATGTGGTCAGACTGAATCCCACGCTCTGGCATCAGATCACGACCCCCGAGCACGACTTCACTCCGCCGCCGAACCCCGCGGCCCTTCTTGCCGCGAAAGATCAACACCTGCTGCTCGTAGTGAAAAAGAACGCCGTTGTGCTGCGCAAGCTGCGGAAGTGGCTCGCCGGCGCTCGGGCACATCTGCAGAACTGCCCCGCGCTGCTGATCGACGACGAAGCCGACCAGGCGACAATTGCAACCAAGAGCATCAATCCACTGATCGCGGGCGTCCTTCGGCAACTGCCCCGTGTGTGCTACGTGGGTTACACGGCCACCCCGTTCGCGAACTTGCTGGCCGACCCGGTCGGCAAGGAGGACTTCTACCCACGCGACTTCATCCTGAGTCTGCCCAGAAGTGAGGACTACCAGGGCCCGGAGACGTTGTTCGGACGCTCGCCGCTCGACGGCGAGGACCCTGCGAACGTGCCCGGCGGGCTCGACATGATCCGAGAAATCCCCGACGACGAGGTCGCTGCGATGCGACCCGCAAAGAAGTCGGACATCGCGACCTTCGAGCCGGAGGTGACGCCGTCGTTCCGGAAGGCGGTCCTTTGGTTTTGGTTGTCGACAGCTGCACGCCGGGTGCGCTCCGGCAAGGCGGAACATTCGTCGATGCTGGTCCATGCCCACTCCGACACGAGGGTGCACGACTCGTACAAGCTACCGCTGGAACAGCTCAAGCTCGAGACGGGCAAGCAGCTCGCAGCCGAGGATCACGGGTTAATCGTGGAATTGCGCAGACTGTGGGAGGCCGAGACTGGCCGTGTGCCTGCCGACGAACTCGGCGAGCACAGCGTGACCTACGAAGACGTGGCCGATTTCCTCCCGCAGGTCATCACCGACACCAAGATCATCATGGACCACTACCGGAGCACCAACCGGCTCGACTACGAATCGGGTGCGGCGACGGTCATCGCAGTGGGCGGCAACACACTCTCGCGCGGCCTGACCCTGGAGGGCCTCGTCGTCAGCGTGTTCGTCAGATCCTCCGACGTCTACGACACGCTGCTGCAGATGGGTCGGTGGTTCGGCTACCGCCCGGGTTATAAGGACTTGCCGCGCATCTACATGCCCGCGGAGATGCGCCGGTGGTTCACCCACCTGGCCACGGTTGAGGCAGAGATGCGGAGCGAGATCGATCGCCTTCTGGTCGAGCATAAGACACCACTCGAGATGGCGGTTCGCATCCGTTGCCATCCAAAGATGCGCGTGACGGCTCCGAGCAAACAGAAGGCAGCCGTCCGTGCCGCCGCCGCTTACGGGGGCGCACTGGTGGAGAGTCGGTATTTCCCCGCGGGCAAGGGCGAGGAGGCCGAGAAGTGGCACACCAACAACGCCAACGCGGTCATGCGGCTTCTGCAAGCCAGTAGCACGGACGGCTGGCAGGACGGATCGCCGGCGCCCGGCAGACGGCTGTGGCGCGACGTACCTGGTGATCACATTCTTCGGTTCGTTCGGACATACCGCTTCCATGAGAAGTCCACCGACGCAGCGGCTGGCTTGATTGCCGCATACATCGAGAAGCGGATGGATACGGGTGGTCTGACGGCTTGGAACGTTGGTGTCCTCGGCGTCGACCCTGCACCCAATGCATCGAAAAAAGGCTCGGGCCCCAAGAAGGTGGAACTCCCTGGAGGTGACGTCGTCGGAACCGTGGTGCGTACGCGGTTGACCGCCAATCGGTACGACGACGTTGCCGACATCAAGACTCTGACCGGCTCTCGCGACGAGGGTCTCGATCTCAAGCTCGACAAAGTGCCTGCCGTCAATCGGACCATCCTGCAGAACGAGCGCTCCAAGCAACAGCCCGAGAAAGGATTGGTGCTACTCTACCCGATCGATGCGGAGTCCAAGGCGACGAAAAAAGACCGCGCGGACCTGAACATTGTCGGCCCCGCCGTCGTCTGGGGAGGGGCACTGGTGTTTCCCAAACCCATCGGCGGGCAGGACGTCGAGGTCGAGTACGACTACCTGGCTGCCGACCTGTCACGGGTTTTCCCCGCAGCGACCGACGAGGAGCCGGAGGACGTTTCCGTCCTCGACCAGGACCTGGACACCGACGTTTCGGCGGCTGCGCCGTGACAGGTGCACGCAACAGCCAGGAGGCAGCGCTCCGACGGACGCTGGAAGGTCTCTGGAGGGAGCTCGCCGAAAACCAGTCGGCCAGCGACGACAGGACATTGCAGAGTATTGAGCTTGCGCTTCCTACACCCGCCGGACCGTTGCGATTGGCGTCGGACTCGTACGGGCTTCCGCACTTGCTAGTGCCGGTGGCAAAAGACACCAAGGACGTCGAGGACAGGCGAAGTTCGGGAGTACACCTCACGACACGGACTTTGCTAGCCGACGACGAGATGGTCCGGTTCCTCGACCTGGAGTGCAGGCGAACGGCCCTCACTGGCGTATTCACGGGCCTGGTGGCAGACATCTGCACGGTCCTCGCCGGGACGGAGTTCGCGCCGGAACAAGCGGTGCCGGAAGCGCTGGAGGCATGGCGTGAACTCCTCGGCGGCCGGCCGCAGTGGACCCCGCAGCGGCTCGCTGGCCTTTATGGCGAGCTCCTCGTGTTGGAACACCTCCTGGCCGTCGATCCAGGGGCGGCTGACACCTGGACCGGCCCGACCGGAGCCGCTCAGGACTTCCGCACCCACCCCAACGCCATCGAGGTAAAGACGACGACGTCCGTCCAGGGCCGGCTGATCCACGTTCACGGGCTGGAGCAGCTCGTCCGACCGCCAGCGGGATCGTTAAGGATCGCCTGGTTTCGGTTGAAGGCGTCGGCGCCAGGTGTCTCGGATGACGTCCCGTCGATCGTAGAACGTTGCCTCGCAGCAGGTGAACCCCACACGATCCTTTCCCGCCTCGATCGGCTGGGACTTCCAGCTCTGTCGTCGTCCGAGATCCGGGCGGCGAGCTTCTCACTCATTGATCAACGCCTGTTCGAGGTCGACGAGGCCTTCCCGAGCATCACGCCGGCCAGCTTCTCATCCGGAGTGGTTCCGGCAGGCGTCAGCGGCGTCGAGTACTATATTGATCTTGACACGGTCGCATCATTAGACGGGGACCTGCATCAAGCGGTGAGACAATTTCTGGGGGCACGGTGACGAGGCCCGGATGGTACGCCCAACCGTTCCGGGCCGACGGCGGCATAACCGCGGAAGGTCTCCGGAACCAGCTGGGGCGGCCGACCCTGTCGGTGTTGACCGTGCTGGTCCGTGAGTCGGCCCAGAACAGCTGGGACGCAAAGACGTCTGCCGCCGTATCGTTCAAGCTGGATCTGATCACGGTGTCGCCAGCACATCGGCAAGCGTGGGTGGAGCTCCTTGCGCCATCCGCGCCGACCGATCCCGCAGCTGCCCGTACGCTCCCCGCGCTGTTCCGCAGCTCCACGATCCGATATCTCGCGGTCTCAGACCGAGGCACCTCTGGATTGGGCGGACCGACACGATCGGACGTCTACGCGGAGCCCAACCAGCGCGGATGGTTGTCATTCGTGCTAAACAGCGGGGAGCGACAGGACGTCGACGGTGGCGGCGGTACATATGGATACGGCAAGGGCGCCTTCTTCCTCGCGTCCCGGGTCGGGACGGTGCTTATCTACACGCGGTTCCGTGAGGGAGATCAGTTGCGTTCCCGGCTGATCGGCTCAGCGCTGCTGAGCTCGACCACCGTGAACGGGGTGCCGTACACCGGGCGGCACTGGTGGGGCCTGCCCGGCCCGGACCATTGCGATCCCCTGTCGGGTCAGGATGCCGACGTCACGGCGCGTCGTCTGGGACTGCCTGGGTTCGAAAAGAACGAAACCGGCACCACCGTGGTGGTAATCGATCCGGATCTCTCGGACCCTTCACTGCCCGACGACGACGCCGACGAAATGTCCACTGAAGCTGCCGGGCGTTACCTGGCGGATGCTGCAGCGTGGAACCTGTGGCCCGTGACCCTTGCCGACCGCGCAGTTCGTATGCACGTCTCGGTCTCGGCACACGGCGTGCGTGTCCCCGTCCCTTCCGAACACGACGACGCCGTCCTGGCCAACTTCGCCGCGGCATATCGGACGGCAATGGGCGAGCGCGCCACGGCGCTGTTCTGTATGAGGCCGAAACAGGAGCTGGGTCGATTCGGCCATCAGGACACGTTCGGCGCGAAGGTGACGTCACCGGCTGCGGCCGAGCTGGGCCTAGTCGGTTCGCCTCATCACGTGTGCCTCATGCGGTTGCCGGATCTGGTCGTGCAGTACCTACCGGGTCAGACCAAAGCTCATCCCGATGTCGGATATGCCGCGGTCTTCAAGGCGAACGATGAACTGGACTCGACCTTCTCGAAGTCGGAGCCACCAACGCACGATGGTTGGGTCGATGTCCAGTTGACCGGGCGCGACGCGACCTTCATTCGGGTGGCGCGCAAGCGAATGCTGGAGCAGTGTTCGGCCATCGCGGGGCCGAAGACGCAAGGCTCGCAGGCCATTGCGGTACCAGTCGGCAGCATCGCACAGCGGCTGGGTTTTCTCCTCTCCAGTGTGGGCGGCACCGGCGCGGCCGACTCGAACCCGGCTGGCGATGGTGCCATCTACGGCTGGGCAGAATCCCGCTTTGCGGCTCCGACCGGCAGTGGTTCCGGCGCCGTAGCGCCGAGGCATGGACGCCGCACAACGTCCGCGCCTCGGCGCCAGTCCAGGCCAATGCTTGTCGGCTCCCCCTTCTTCGCCTCGCACGCGGGCCTAGCCGTCCTGGTCCAAAAGGTCCGCGTGTCCGGCCCGACTACGCTTAGAGGCTCCGCTTCGGTGTTCACTGGAGAGGGATCACTGGAAACCACCAGACCGGCCGGGGGTGCCGTTCCTGAAGTGTTGGGCTGGCGTCTGGACGGCAATGTGACGCTCGGTGATCTCGTCGAGGTAGACGAGGGCACGAGCGAGTGTGAGCTGTTGGTGTTACCGGTGGTGGATGCGGCCGTGGACGTTGCAGTGGAGACGATCCCGCAATGAGCGGGCGGGCGTACCCGTATCGGACAGGCAACGACCATGTGTCGGGAGATCCGTGGGTCCACACGGACGAGGGGGTTCCCGCGGCTGATCATTCACCGAGCTGGGACTACGGCACGCTGCTGCACTTCGCTCGGCGCGTGACCGTCGACGTACCGGCGCTCCTGACCGACTGTGGGTTCAACGGGACCGTGTCACTCGCCATGAACGTGCGGTACTGGCCCTCGACTTCGCTGCTGCGGCGCTCCGCAGCACAGGTACCGCTCCGATGCGACGGCATGTCCGGGCAGATCGAGACGATCCTCGAGGTCGAGATCCCCGGCACGGATCTCGCTGGCGCCCTCACGCTGGAGACGACAATCGCGCTGGCCGCAGGAGGCGGGGGTTCGGACCCGTTCGTCGCGCACAGACCAGGCAGCGTGCTTTGGCGTGATCACACCTCGATCCGGCTGGAAGGCAATGCAGGTCTTCTGCCGGTGGCGCCGGTCAGCTTCAAGAACCAGGGTCTGCCGGAACAAGCCGCCTGGTACGTGAGCGTCGACTCGGCCGAGTGGGGCAGCGCGGCGATGGGCAACCTGCTCGTCCTGCTCAACGACGACAACGATCAGGTCAGCGAGGCCTTACGAAGACCGAAGGACCCGCGCGCCGCGGTCCTCTGGGACGCCCTCACGGTGGACGTGGTGTACGACCTGGTCGGTCGGGCGTTGGAGGACGACGAATTCCCTTCGGAAGACGAGGTGACGTACCGCGACGGGGAGGTAACGACCGCAGCTTTGGTATACGGCCTGATCAGGGCTTTCCTGAAGATGCCGAACGAGACGCTAACGGATGCCACCGACCGTCTTCGGGAGGAACGCCGGCGCGACCCGTCACGGCTGCGCGCCAACGTGCAGAGCAGCCTGTTGTTCCCGGGAGGCGGAACACCGTGAGCATTCTGTACCCGCGGCTGCTGCCGGGTGAGGCCGAACGGTTGTTCGCGAGTCTGCACGGTCGAAAGCCCGAGGAAATTACCCGTCTCGCGAACGTCGCATCGGAACGGGCTGTCTACGCCGCCACCGGCGGCACGCGCGTCAGTCGGGACGAGTTGCGGCTCCTCGCAACCGAACTGGAAAAGTTCGCCACGGTCAACGGCTTCCCGCACTCGCCCACGACGGCAGGCAGGAACGAATTCGATCGAATGACCGCTCGTCACCTGCACGAGCGGTCCGGCATGGTTCCGGGCGAGGCGTCGCAGCGCCAGGTATGGGCGTTTCTCGCGCTCGTATTGGTGCCCCATGTCTGCGCGTGGCGATTCCCGATGCGAGATGGCGCCTATCTAGCGGATCGATTCAAGGGAACAGACCTCACCAGGCACACCCTAGCGAGGCTGTGGACCCGGGCCCACGTCCTCTACGACCCGTCGCTGCCGGAGCCTTACGAGCTGCTCGCAGGGCTCGGAGAGGCGGATCTGGACCATGTCATGGCGCGCCGGCGCTCGGTGGCGGCGACGCCTGCGTTGGTTCGCGCCATCGTCCGGGCACATGTCGAGGACAGCCGGACGAATGACGGCGTACCCGCCAGAGCGGTGCATCGCGACTCGTTGCGGCGCCTTCTCCGATTGACGGCCTTCCTCGACCTGGACTGGATGCCTGAGGAAGACCTTTTGGAGCTCGTCAGGGAGCAGCGCCGCGAGTCGAGACGCCTGATCGCCGAAACGGGTGTCAGCGTGGCCGACCTAGAGGAGTCCGGGTCCTGAGACCGCGCCGGCTGTTGCTCGACCCGCCCCAGGTAGGTTGGACTCATGGTGGCGCAACCGCCCGTCCCGAGCTCGCCGGACGTGTCCAGACGCATGAGCCGCCAGCGACGCCGCGACACCGCACCCGAGATCTCGATTCGGCAGCTACTGCATGCCCAGGGGTATCGCTACCGAGTAGCCTGGCCGATTCCGGGTCTACGCCGGCGAACCGTCGACATAGCGTTCACTCGAGCACGAGTGGCCATCTTCATCGACGGGTGCTTCTGGCATTCGTGTCCCGAGCACAAGACCAGTCCGGCCGCTAACGGTGACTGGTGGTCGGCGAAACTCGAGACGAACCGTGTGCGCGACTCGGAGACTAATGCCCACCTCGAGGCATTGGGTTGGTCCGTCCTAAGAATCTGGGAGCATGAGCCTCCCGCCGACGCGGTCGCTCGCATCGCCGGACTGCTTGGCGAGCGTCGCGCAGCCTTTTCATCCTGAGGCATCAGCGAGGCTGCTTCAATCGTTCAACACTGATTCCTGCGGCGCCCCTAAGATCCGTTCGTCCAGGGCACCCGCAACGTGCCGTCCAATGGCCGCCGCGAGCTCGACAGGAACGGCGTTGCCTATCTGACGAGCAATTTGCAGCTTGCTGCCGCACCACCTGAACTGGTCATCGAACCCTTGCAGTCTAGCGGCCTCGTAGTGGGTCAGCGCCCTGTCCTCAGAAGGGTGCAGGTAGCGGCCCTTTTCCGGCTTGAAGAACTCCGTCCGAATGGTCACCGACGGCTGGTCCCACCTGAGGCGCCCCATGACGTCCATTGCGCCGGTCGTGTGCTTCAGCCAACAGGGCGACTTGAGGTGATCAGGAAGGTTGAATCGGTTGCCACCAGCAGGGATGTGCTTGAACCGCTCCAGAGAAATGTCCTCGTAGCGACGCGTGATATGCAGCTCATGACTGAGGAAGGGCCCACGCATCGACCTGTTGAAATGAGTTACGGAACGGGCCGGCAGGCTCTGTTGATCTCCGGGTACGTAGTGCCGCACGCCATCTAGAGCCTGTCTGACAGTCTTCCAATGCTCTCGACTCAACTCTGGACTCGGGATCTCGATGGGCTCCAGCCCCCGGTGCGTGCCGATGACGATAGCCCGGCGCCTAACTTGCGACGAACCAAAGGCAGCAGCCACAACGACGCCTTCTCTGAGTTCGTAGTCGCGAAGCGCCCCGGTCCCTACGACGGCCTTCATCTGCTGGTACTGGTGACTGTCAAGGAACCTGTCGACGTTCTCGATCACGAAGGCCAACGGCTTGATCATGCCGAGTGCGCGCCAGTACTCGCGCCAAAGCTCATTGCGGGGGTCGTCGTCGAGTCGCTTGCCCAAGTTAGAGAAGCCCTGGCAGGGAGGGCCACCCACGACCACGTCCGCCTTCGGAACTTGCCCTCCATCCAGCCACTCGGCGATGTCACCATGATGGATATGCTCGGAGCCGAAATTCTCGGCGTAGGTGGCAGCTGCAGCCAGATCGATCTCGACTGCGCCAACAGGCTTGAATCGCCCGGTCTTCCGAAGGCCCTCCGTAAGCCCTCCACATCCGGCGAAGAGGTCCACGACGCGGAAGATCTTCGGCATGGCTGTACCCTAGCCGGCCGTAACGTTCCTAGCCAACGCGGCTTGCCAGACGACTCGCGATCTTAGACAACAGCGCAGGCAGTCAGGGCGCCCTTGCATCGATTTCCCCCTATGAAGCGGCTTCGCGGATGTCGGGTGCTCGTCGCGGCCAGCACCTACGGTGCCACCCGCCGACGCCCGCTCTCGATCTGGATGTACCGCGATGTCCGGCTCACCGGAGAGATTCGGCGAGCGCAGGCGGCCAACTACGGCGCCTACGGGGCCCGCAAGGTGCGGCTGACGCTCAACCGTAAACGCATTCCGGTGGCCCCGTGCACCGTCGAACGCCTGATGCGGCAACTGAGGCTCCGTGGGTTGGGGCCGGGCAAGAACCGAAGCACCACGATCAGCGAGAACACGACACGCGGCTGGCAGACCTGGTGCAACGCAAGTTCACCACCGACCCGCCGGTTGTGGGTCGCCGACTTCACCTACGTGCCCACCTGGTCCGGGATGGCCCACGTCGCGTTCGTCATCGCCGCCTGCTCCCGCCGTATCCTCGGCTGGTGGGCAACCACCAGCATGAAGATCAGCCTCGTCCTCGACGCCCTGGAGATGGCGATCTGCCGCCGGCTGCCACCGCACCAGCGACCTGACCGGGCTGGTGCACCACGCACCGATGCGACCGCCACGCTGAACTCAATCAGTGGATGCGACAACGGCTTGTTCGATCGCGGCTAGCTCTTCGTTGAGCACCTCGGCGAGCGTCTTCCACCCCAACTTGCTGTTGATGGGCGCCGACGGCTACGACTGGCCCGGACGCCGCGTCGGCGGGGTCTACGGCACCGGTGGCGGCGGCCAGACGGCCTGCGACTACAAGTTCCACCCATGCGGAGGGTGCGGCGGCGATGGGCATCGACTGGATGACTCGTGCCGAGCTGTCGCAGGCCATCCCCGGGCCTGCACCAGGTTCACCGGCGAACAGCTACCCGACTTCCTCACAAGGGGCACTTGCCGGCGGGCTGCATGAACCTTGATCAACCGTGGCCGGGCTACCCCGCGGACCAGTCCGGTTACCCATCACCAGTTCCCGCAGGTCCTCGACCGTCAGCCAGGGCGCGGAGCGGTGAATCATCCGATGGCAGTTGGAGCACAACAGGGCGAGGTCGGGCAAAGCGGTGTCGACCGGCCCTGTGACGTGCAAGGGAACCCTGTGGTGACACTCGATGTAGTCGTGCCCTCGTTCACCGTAGGTCCGGCTGAAGTCGAACCCGCACACCTCGCAGGCGATGGCAGCCCCATCCTTCTTCGCCTGTGCAATCTTCCTGGGCTTGAGCGAGGGGTCCCGCTCTCGCCTCAAGTGCGCCCTGAGGAACACACCGCCTTCCTTGCCCGCATAGCCTTCGAGGTCGACATCCGGTATCACCTCCGGCTCCCCGGGCCACTCCCGCAAGACCGTTGCGATCACCTCGGCTTTGGCCCGCATCTCGTCGGGCTGGTCGAGGAAGGCCTGTACGACTTTCTTGTCGAGGTGGTTGCCGTTCGTGTGCTTGCGTCCCGTGCGTGGAAGCCGCGATACCAAGTCGCCGGTCTTCCGCTCCACGCCGGCCGGGTTGCGAAAGCCCGGCGGGCGCATCTCCAACGGATGGATGGCTGTGCTCTGCAGCAGCCGGGACAGCTCAATGGCCCGACTGTCCTCCTGCGCCACAGTCCGCCACCTGTTTGCCTCCACCAAGGCACAGGCCAACACAATCTCGTCCCACGTCCAGTCCGCATCCAGGAACCGCACCGTAAACCCCAGGGCCCGCAGCAGCGCAGCAACCGTCCGCTCCGCGCCTAACAAGTCCTTCGACCGCCACGGCCCGTCACCGCTCACCCCATGGGCATGGCCGACGATGGCCTTGGAGTCGTAGAGTCGGCCTTCGATGTCAAGGAAGTAGTGCTTCGCCCGGCCGAAGCCAGCTGCCCTAAGGAACTCTCCTCGTCCAACCCTGTCGAACTCGGCGACCGCGGCGAGGACCGCCACTCGCGTCACATCGTTGTACGCCACGGCGCCGACGGTAGCCGCCGCCCGCACCCGTCGCGACGGTCTCCTCTCGCCAGACGGCAAACGGCGCCCTGCGGCAGATACATCCCGGTCGACCAAGGTGCGCCCATGCGCGGACGCGTAGGCCAAGAACACCCCGAGCTGGCAGTTCTCGGTCCGGCCGGCGGTCCCGGAGTACTGACGTTGGACGCAGGCGGACTTGGTTCCCTCAAGCCCGTCTCATCGATGATCAAACCGGCGTCAGGGGCGTCGAGATGCTCCGCGACGTAGTCGCGTAGGTCATCGCGGACCGCGTCGGCGTCCCACGCCGTCCTGTTGAGCAGGCGTTGCATGCCGTCAGGTGTGTTCTCCCCGGCCGCCTCGGCCAAAGTCCAGCCACTCTTACCGGCCAGCGGCGACAGCAGGCCCAGCACATACGCCCGGGCCCGCCGACGTGGCTCCACCCGCTGCGACGGCGGATCAACGGCACGGATTGAGCCGCCCTTGAACGGACGGGGAAGCTGCCGACGCTGGGTCGGTCGTACCCGCCCAGCAGAAGCCGTCCGGGTCGTGCCTGCGAGGCACGCAGGCCTTCGGCATCACAGGCGGGCGCACCGGGCGCGCCGCTGCTCCGACATCACCGAGCACCACACCCGCGAGGGCAAGCTCTACTGCGCCGTCGTCCTCGACACCTACTCCCGTCGGGTCGTCGGCTGGTCGATCGACGCCTCTCCAACCGCCGCACTGGTCACCAATCCCTTGGGCATGGCCATCGACAGCCGAGGGCCAGCAGATGGCACGATCATTCATTCGGACCAGGGGGTGCCCAGTTCGCCTCTTGGGCCTTCACCACACGCGCCCGCGACTCCGGACTGATGCCATCGATAGGCAGCGTCGGCGACTGTTACGACAACTCGATGATCGAGGCCTTCTGGTCGAGGATGCAGGTCGAGCTGCTCGACCGCCGGCGCTGGCACACGCGCATCGAACTCGCCAACGCGATCTTCGACTACCTCGAGATCTGGCACAATCGCCAACGCTGGCGTAGCAGCATCGGCATCCTCACCCCAATCGAGTTCGAGCGGGCGTCCATGGTGGCATGAGATCCACTAATCCGACTCCGGTCAACCCGGGGCAGGCCAGCCTTGTTGGCTTACCGGTCCACCACTCCTCGTACCTGACCCAGCACGTCGTCGAGCAGTCCGCGGAGGTTCCCGCCGCCGAGGACGAGCTGACGGTCCAGCAGCCGGTTGGCGGTCTCGCACGATGTCTCGCTGACGAGCGCGCATCCGTGGCAGGCGGACAGGTTCAGCTGGGATACGCCTTGCCGGTCGCTTTCAATGCATGCGGGGTCGTTCGAGCAGACGTCCGCGTCCCCGAGAGCCGCCAGTAACAGCGGAAGGATCCGATCGGGTTCGCCGAGGCGGACAAGACCGCCGAGTGTTCCCTGTGCGTCTCCGGCGGCCGTGTAGATGAGGATGCCAGCGGTGCGATCGGGGCGATCGGTGTTGGCGTAGATGCGTTCCTGGAGGGAGGCGGAGGAGTAGCCGCTGGCGAAGGCGAGTCGTCGGATCAGCAGGTGTGCGATGGTGTGCAGCGCTATGTATCGCGGCTCCGGGACGTCGAGTCGGTCCGCCCAGGGGCTGCTTTCTCGCCGATCGATCAGGAGCTTCGCTCGGGCCTGGATTTCGGGCCGGCTCTCCCATTCGGCGATGCGGGCCTCGTCGAAGCGGAGGAAGATTCCTTCACCGAACATCTCGACGGCGGGATAGACCGGCTTTCTCCCACGGTCTGGGCCGAGGTCCGCGCTGATGAAGTCGGCTTGGGCCGTGTGGCGTCTGAAGCCTTTGAGCGCGCGTACCTCGCGTACGCGCCGAACCTGGCCGACGGCGACCAGCCGGTCGGTGAGAGCCGGGGGCCATGCGCCGTCGGATGGGATCCTCCAGCCGTCAACAATGAAGTCGCCGCCGCTGTGGTCTCTTCCGTTGTCGAGCTTGTTCAGGAACGCGGCCCATTCGCCGTCCTTTAGCTCCAGGAGCGGGGCGTCGTCGGGCTCGTCGTCACCTGCGGCCAGTCGCAGCACGTCGTCCTTCGAGACGCCGAGCTCGTCGGCGATCCAGCCGGCCACCATGTCCGCCTGTGGGCCACCATTGTCCGCGACCACCCTCTCGAAGTAGACGTGGCTGCGGATCTCGTCCTTCTTGCCAATGAACTGCGGTACCTCCTCGGGTATATCGAGCGCCGAGAGCCGCTCCGCGATGTAGTTGCCGGTGGCGCCGCGCTGGACGGCCTTTAGGTGGTGCTCGCACGGGTCTCCGGTGTTCTCGTCCTCCCATGGTTGTTTGCCGTCGCATCGGAAGCCGTCGCGGTGTAACGAGTCCTTCCCTGTCAGGTCGGACAGGGCGCGGTCTCGTTTGCAGCCGTTGCAGACGACGCGAAGCGATGTCAGGCCTTCGCCGTGACGCGAAGAGCGAACGAACCGGAGTTCCTTGTACGCGCGGCAGTGCCGTACCGCCTCGGTCATGCCGGCGTCGTGCCCACGGTGCGCCCACTTGAACCAGTGGATGTCCTGCAGGTGGCTGCCCTGCTCGCAGATCGCGACGTACCGCATCGGTACGAGGGTGCCGCCGCAGTCACACTTGTTGGTCCAGCGGCCCTTGTTCTTGCCGGTAAGCATGGACAGCCTCGTGCAACGCTCGCAGAACCGCCATTCCGGGAACCGGAAGTACAGCAGACTCGCGGTCTCCTTGGCCGCTCGTCCGGCGTGTGCCGGTGGTTGCCGCAGGACACCCCCACGCAGTTTCGCCGAGAGTCGCTCGCAGCTGACCTCGGGAGCGCGTTTGCGATCCCACCAGGAGGTGTCCGGTGCGATCAGGGACTCCCCGCGCACGTCGACGATTGCTCCAACGCCGAAGGGGCTGATCGTCTCGGACAGCCGTAGGTCATGCACGATGGGTTCCATGCCGGGCCTCCTCCATCGGCTCGCGTACATGGACGGCGACGTTCGGTTCGACCGAGCGCATCGAGTCGGCGACCAGCCAGCCCTCGCCGCTCTGCTCGAACCGTTTGAGAAGGGCCCGCTCGTCCGCCTTGCCACGTTCGTATCGCAAACTCGTGCCTTCTTCTCGAGCGGATCTGGCGCGGCGGTCCCAATCACGCAGCAGCCGCCACAGCTCCTCTTCGGTCTCGTCGGCCTCGATGCGATCCGATCGGCTGACAAGAGAGACGAAGGCGTCGACCAGGTGTTCGACCGTGTGGCGCATGTCCTCGTCGTCGAGGTCGAGGCGAGACGCCCCGTCGTTGGCTGCCAGAGCCGTGATGGAGTGCCGTAGGAGCGCCACCAGGGCGCCACCTATGGACCGGGTGCGGGAGGCCAGCGACCAGGGTGTCACGCTCGTCGGTTCGACGTTGCGGTAGAGGGCTTCGTGGTAGCCGCGGAACGTCTCAAAATGCGATCGGTCGCGTGCCCGGTTCGACCGGAACAACGTGGTGACTATGCCGTTGTTGCGGCCGCGACCGACGCGGCTCGTGGCCTGGATGTATTCGGCGGTGGTCTTGGGCTGGCCGACCATCAGCATCAGCGCGAGGCGAGGAATGTCGATGCCTACCGACAACATGTTGGACGACAGCACGATGTCGACAGCCTGATCGGTCTTGTCGATGCTCTGCGCGAGTTCCCGCAGATCGTTGGGAAGCTCCTCCGGCCCCCGGCGACTGGTCAGTTCGAGGACGCGGTCGGCGCGCACCGGGCGGAACGGCAGCTTCAGACGGTCGGCGCGTGGTTCGAGTCGTCCGTTGACGTCGTCGACGACCAGGGTTCCCGTCCGGCCGAGCTCGCGCAGGCTGTTGTGATACATCACGGCGGTCCAATAGGAGTCGCGCGTCGCGCCCGTGTCCTGCTTCTGGGCGAGGACCTCCGGTATCTCGATCAGCGGAGCGGCCGTGGAGATGACGGCGGACACCTGAGACAGCGACTGCGGCATGAGGCCGACGTAGAGGCGCCCTTCACCGCTCTCGACCGGTTCGGAGAAGAAGGTCTGATCCCCGTCGAGGCCGGCCGGGGGGTAGAGGGCGACGTCACGCCCGTACAGTCCCTGGACCTGTTCCTGTGATGCGCGGATGGTCGCGGTCGATGCGATGATCTTTGGTGGCGTGCCGGATCTGCTCAGTAGCATCTGGATGACGGCGTCGAAGACGGCAACTGTGGTACCGAGCGGTCCGGACAGCAGGTGCAGCTCGTCCTGGATGATCATCGACGGTTGACGGAACGGTGTGTCCAGGCCGAGCAATGTTCCGGCGTTGGGCCGGAACTGCAGGCGTGCGAACTTGTCGACGGTGGCGAGCAGGATGGTGGGCGGTTCGTCGTAGAGGACCTCGTCGACGACGGCGACGGGGAGCTCGTCGTGGAACGGACAGCTTCCATCGGTGCAGTGGATGACGACGTCCTTGCCGACGAGCCGCATCCCGTACAGGGTCTTGTCCGCGGACTGTTTCCTTGGCACCAGCGCGGCGCCGCACCACGGGCAGCTCTCGACCTGGAAGCTGTTCGTCTCCTCCGGCCGTGCGGCCTTGTGCAATCGGTCGAGTGCAGCCTTCGCCTCGCTCCTCTTGCCCGGTGTCACCTCGTTACCCACCCACAGGCCGATGGAGAAGCGGGTCATGCCCTTGGCTCGACCGCGGTCACGGCGTAGCAGTTCCATCGCGCAGATCAGCGACGCCGCCCGTTGGAACTGCTGGGCGGTGAGCAGCCGCAAAGTGTAGCGGGTGATCACCGCGGTGCCGCCGCCTGCGACACCGTGCGCGAGCCGTCGACGGAAGATCTCAATTGCGGCCAGGCCCAGGTATGCCTCCGTCTTGCCTCCGCCGGTGGGGAACCAGATCAAGTCGACCAGTTCCCGGTCGTCGTGGGTTCCGTCCACGGTCGATGCCAGGGCCACCAGCAGGAAGCCGAGTTGGAACGGGCGCCACTGCGGCTCGCTCGGATCCCTGCCGTCACGCACCGCCGTCTGACGCATTTGTAGTCGCATGGCCGCCATGCCGAGCGAGAAGGCCGTTCTCAGCGTCTGCTGCCGATCGTCGCGGAGCAGGTCGACACCGGCTCGCATCCGGTGAAGAGCCGCGCGGGCGCGGTCGGTGATCGCTCGTGCGACGTGGGCGTCCGCGCCGAACGCGGTCGTGGAGTCCTCCTGCTGCTGGACCCATACCTCGAACGCGGCGACGAAGGCGTCGAGCGACGGTAGGACCTCGACGGGGTGTGTGTCGATGCGTGCGAGATGGTCGAGGCCCAGAGCCTCGGCCTCTGCGGTCCCCGCTGCGAACCCGGTCGTCGCGACCGCGGGCACCACGAACGCGGGCACGGGCTCGAGGCGGACCGCCGTACAGGCGTTCCCGGACAGGTCCCAGTCGGCGGCCATGCCGTGTCCGACGGCGTAAACCTTCTTGTCCCTGAACCGCAGCCGTAGCTCCGCCGCCTCACTGTCCAGGTCGACCGCGGTCGACCCCCGATACTCCAGGATCCGACCGTCGACTGCGGGTTCGACCCTGAGCGCCACCTGGAACAGCATCGACTCGATGTCGAGCCGGTCATTCCCGGTGGACTGCTTGCGTATCCGGGCGTGCACCGTCACCAGATGGGCGTCGCCGTACCGGCGCCACCGCGATCCGACCTCGATCGGGACCTCGCCCGCCTGAAGCTCGTGCAGTGGTCTGTGAGGGCCGAGTTCGATCGCGTCGAGCCGGAACGGCCTGCGCTGCCAACGCGGGGGCCCGTCACCGGTGACAGGCTGATAGGTGCCACCGGACAGATCACAGGTCACTGCGGGCCGGTCGGTGACGAAGGAGATCGCGACGGAGGAGGGCCGCCAATCCTCGGCGAGCGGCACACCGGCGCCGTCCTCCTCCACGTCTCCGGCGGGCACGTCCGATTCGACCGGCGCGCCCGGCTGCGGCTGGTCCGCGGCCGGCACCGCCGAGGCGATCGGGAACAGCATCCCAACGGCGTACTGCCGGTCGGGCAGATTGGTGAGGATCTCCTCCTCACCGGAGTCCGGACCGACGTACGCGTTGCGTAGGTGCGTCAGTGCCGCCTCTTGTGCCTTGGTCAGAGTCACTTCTTCACCAACCGCTGTCGGACCAATTCTTGGAGGCGCCGCCTGTCGTCCTTGGTCACCAATATGTTCAGCGAGACACGCGCCCGGGTCACCGCCACGTAGAAGGCGGCGGTGCCCGCATCGTCGAAGGACTCGGGCAGGTCGCACAGCACGACGCTCTCCGCCTCGAGGCCCTTGGCGTACCGCGGGCTCGTCAGAGTGAAGCCCTGCGGCGTCACGGTCGGCGCGGCCGTGGAATCGGCCTCGATGATCCAGATGTCCTTGCGTCGGACACCGTCGGCCACCAGCTGTTCCGCCACAATCTCGGCGGCGGCGACATCGGCCGCACCGTCAGAGGTGTGCCACCGGACCTTCTCGCCGTGGACGATACCGGGATCGCCGATATCCGCGCCGAGGTACTCCTGAACCATGTGCACGATCGCCTGCGTGTTCCGGACGTTGAGTTCGAGGTCGACCGAGAGGGCCTCGGACGCGACGAGCTCGAACACGTCGTCGTCGAAGCCGCCGTCGACGTGCGACTGGTTGTTCGAGTCGAGGAACATCCGCCAACGGCCGCGGTCGCGTCCGCCGACTACGACCGCGTCGAGCCGGTCCATCATTTCGGCATCCATCAGATCCTGTGCCTCGTCGACGAAGACGACGTCGTACACCTGGTCGGACGTCAGCTGCGTGAATGGCAGGACCGCGATGTCACGGCCGGCGACGTGCGGCGCGAAGAATTGCAGCAGCTCCGGCGAGTGGAAGGTGATCAACACGGATCGGCCCTCACCGGACTCCTGCTTCGCGGCCTCGACCAGCACCAGGGATTTACCCGTGCCGGCACCACCGAACACCATGACCCGAGGGTTGCGCGCCAACGCGGCCAGCACCCGTGCCTGACCGATGGTGGCACGGTTTTGCTCCTCGATGACCGCACCGCGCTGCGCGTCGATCACCGGCATCCGCGTGAACTCGCCGAACAAACGCGTCCGCAGATCAGCGGCGCGGGCGATCCGTTGGCCAGCGGGTGGTCTGCGGGCGGCATCCGTGATCGTGTCGAGAGCCTGAGTCAACCCCTCGACCGTCATGTCGTCCTTGGCCAACCAATGACTCGGCTGCCACCCCACAGAATGTGGGGGGGTCTCGATGTCCGGGGTGATGACAACGGCCTCGTGCGCGAACCAACCGACACCCTCCTCCCGCAGAATGTCGCGCAGGGCGTACATCGCCGACTGCGCCTGCTCCATCGGCGAGCTCGACAGCTTGTGCCAGTCGTTGCGGCGGTCGACGCTGTACCAGATGCCCTCGTGCCTCCTGACCCCACCGCCCTTGACCTCGACGACGATCAGGCATTTCTTCCACAGCACGACGAAGTCCGCCTCGGCCTGCTGCTTGTAGGCATGCGAACGCAGCTTCACCGAGTAGAAGGCGACCGCGTCCAGATCACCGGTCACCTCTCGTAGAAGCCGCGCCACCCGACGTTCGGCGTCGCTCTCGGCGTTCTTGAGAATGTCGGTCAGGTCGGGGACGAGGATCACGGCTGATGCTCCTGCCAGAGATTCTCGTACTCGCGGTATCCGAGCATCTTGGTGAGATCACCGAAGTTGTCTGCCATGTCCACGATGAGGCACTCTTCCTTCCCGCCGTTTTTCGGTCCCCGCAGACCTCGCCCGGCCATCTGGATGTAGGCGTTCGGACTGAACGTCGGACGCGCGATGTACAGCGCTCGGACCCCGGGGGCGTCGAAGCCCTGAATCAGAAGGTCGCAGTTGGCGAGGACTCTGATCTGACCGTTCTTGAACCTCTCGATGATGTCGCGGCGCTCCTGCCTGCCCGTCTGCCCGCTGACGGCCGCAGCGGTGACGTCGCGATACCGAAGGGTCGCCGCTAGCACCTGCGCTGAGAGGACGTTCGGAGTGAACACCAGTACCGGCCAGTCCGGGTCCAGGCCCAGAATATGGTCGACGAGTACCGACATGCGGGCCTGGTCTCGGCCGATACGATCCATGACGGACTGCTTGAGCCTGCGCAGGCTCGTGGCGTCCTTGCGCTCGTCCGGCTGCAGATCGACGTGGATGCCCGGCAGTACCCGGTGTCG
Organism: Micromonospora maritima; assembly: GCF_902825405.1. Taxonomy (GTDB): domain Bacteria; phylum Actinomycetota; class Actinomycetes; order Mycobacteriales; family Micromonosporaceae; genus Micromonospora; species Micromonospora maritima. Next base: position 29,992 of record NZ_CADEAU010000012.1, read on the forward strand.
AACCCGCGCCAGCACACCGAGTTCGGCGAGCCTGCGGTAGGCGTTGTCCTGCTCGAACGCCTCGAGTTTGCGGCCACCGAAACGACTCACGAGCGCCTTGGTGGCGGACTCGGAGGCGCCCTTGAACGGTGTCGCGGAGAGTCCGACCAACGGGCGTTCCCAGCCACGGCCGGCCACGCCCAGCCAGTTCAAAATCCGGGTGTACCGCTCGGATCCACCGGCCCGGTGCCCCTCGTCAATGATCACGGCGGAGGCCTGCCTCAGCCAGTCGTAGTCGGGGTCACGGATAACGCCGACGTCGAGTTCGGCGTCGGTGGCGACGATGAAGCTGAACTCCGTGTCCGGCTCATGAACGTCGTTGCCCTCCCAGAGGCGTCCAATGGTCAGTGGACGCTCGTCCCCCAGGCCCCGCCACACCAGGCTGGTCGTCTGCACCGCCTGCTCGCAGAGCTCCTGCGACTGCGCTATCCACAGAACGGGGCCCTGGAGGCGATCCTCCATGAACAGCCGCAGCACAGTCTCCGTCGCGACGCGCGTCTTTCCCGCCCCGGTCGGAAGTTCCACCATCGCCTTACGGTGACGACCGTTTGCATCGCGGAGCGTGACGACGTCGCGGAGCTGGGCGCTGATGTCCTTTTGAAATGGGTGCAGTTCATTGAGCCTCACCGCACCGGGGACGACGAACTCCTGCGGTTGGCGTTGATTCCGGCGTCCCGCGTACTCGGGACCGAACCCCATCTTGCGCAACCAGGCGATCGTGGTAGAACGACCTGCCCACTCGGTAGGAACGTCGGTGAAGCCCTCCTGTCGGAAGTTCGTCGCAAGCTGCCTGATGGAGTCCGAGCCGAAGACGGTCAAGAACAGCTCGGCGACCGAGGTTTGTTCGTGAATTAGTTCCTGAGCTTCGAGTGCCTGCCACAAGCCGGTCGGCAGCGCCTCCCGCAGGTCGTCCGGGCCGAAGTAGATGTCGAGCCGTTCGGCGTCGTCCCGGGCGGCCTTGGCACGCTGACGCTGCTCTTCGAGTTTATGATTGAGGCCGGTCTTGAGTACCTGCTCACGCTCAGCGCTGATCAAGCGTAGGTCGAAAGCGTCGTTGACGAACGAGAGCAGCCGCGGCTGATCGGCATCACTGCGAGCGGTGAGACTCAACCCGTCGAGATGCCAGTCCAGAGCTTGGTCCTCGACGCCGTCTTCCGTGGTCACCCGCTTAATGATCTGAACTGCTCGGGTCAGAGTCGCGTTCTCAACCTTCCTCGCCACGGTCGTTGTGCGCAGTCCGGTAAAGACGTCGACGATCGGCACCCTGTCCTGCTCGCCCTCGACCATGATCGAGAAGGCGAAGCTGTCCTCGAACCGACGACAGCCGACCACCTCCACCAGCTCCGCGGTCTGCTCGGGATGCGCGCGAAGGTAAGGGCGCTGACGCGAGGAGAGGAACGCCTCCTGCTCGTCGGAGGTCGCGAGGTACACCGCCGCTGGAGGCCTCGACTCGGTTCGACGCCCGATCTTGGCGGGGATCGCCGGGGCGTGCGCACCGGGATAGGCGATCCGTGACACGGCGAGGGTGAACTCGACGAGCACGTCGTCGGAGATGCCCGGCGGGAACAGCGGCTCGGCGAGCGCCTTCTTCAGCACAGGACCGGGCAGCGTGGCGAGTTCGTCCGGCAGCTCCAGCGTGTCGGCGACCTGTGAGGGTCCCCGGAACAGCGGAAGCAGTCTCTCGTAACGGACCAGTGACGGCGCGGCGACCTCACAGGGCGGCAGGAACCCACGAGTCGTGTTGACGAGTCCGGCCTCGTCGGCCGCCCATCGCACCGGCGAATGCACGGTGTAGGTGATGCCCGAGTCGATGTCCTCGCACGTCCAGGTGAGATCCCCAGCCTGCAGCAGCGCGGTGGTCCAGTGTGCACGTAGTTGGGCCGAGGCGCCGGCGTCTCGCAGGATGAACAGCATGGAGAACGGTCCCGGCCCGGCACCGTGAAGCAGTTCGACACGTTCGACCGGACGCTCACCCGGACCCTGTAACGCGTTGAGCTGCTCCAACAACCATCCGACGTAGTCGTCGAGGCGCGATTCATCCTCGACGGAATAGCTCCTCACCGGATCGCAGACGACGCCGAGAGCATGGGCCGCCTGTGGCAGACAGCGCTTGTGGTCCAACGCCTTGACGCCCGGCACGCAGGACACGTCGGCATCGACGTCAATCACCTGTCTCGCCCACGCCCAGCCTCCGTCACGCGTCGGTACCTTGACCGTGTCCGAGTGGCCTTCGAGGGTCTTCGCCGCGACGTTGACGGGCAGTGCGGTCACGGAATTCCAGAGTTCCGTGTATTCCCGATCGCCGGCCGTTGCAGGGAGCTGCGCGATACGAGCGTTGAGAATGGCCAGAGGGTCGAGGTCTCGGAACCCCGCCTGCCGCAGCAGTCCCTCGACGCCGGGCTGGGAGAGGAAGCCAGGAAGGACGAAAACGGACCGCTCGAATTCGACGCCCTCCTCTCTGCGCAGGAAGACCTCCGTGCTGTCGCTCAGTGCTCGCAGACCTCCGGTGGTCGGGATCACTTTGGCATTCTCGACGCCTTCGATGTTGCGCTGCTTGCACACGAACCTGAAGGCGTTGGCAGCCGACACCGGATCGGCACCCTCCGCCCACTCCCGCAGCCAGGACAGGATCCCACGCTTCGGCATGGCCGCCAACGTCCGCTTCATGTCGTTCTCGGTGGCGTCCAGCCGACTGCCGTGCGCGGCCGCGAACAATTGGCGCAGACGTGTGATCCGCTGCTGCAAGCTGTAGCACTTCCAGTGCGGAACGTCGGATCCAGTGTTCGGAGAGATGATCCATGCCTCGTGGACACTCTCGGGGACGCCGATCGTGAAGTCCAAGGGCTTCAAAGTCTCGGCCCGGGTTAAGCGTCCCGAGGCGTCAGGAACGAGCTCCCGTCCGATCGACTTGTGCGGGACCTGCCTGCAGAGGATCTCGTCACCGAACGAGAGTTCCTCCTGACCCCGTGCGGGCAGATAGTCGAGATGAGTAGCGGGATCCTCCGCCGTGCCCACGAGTGAGATCACCTGCACGAACATATCCGCAAGCGTTACGAGCATCTCGCGGTTGTAATCGTTCCGGAGCAACGTCGTTCGGTCGTCGTTCACGCTCCACGGCGCGTTGAAAAGGGCGGAGGCGGATGTCTTGTCATCCAGCGGGAAATAGGACCAGAACTCGCCAATCTGATACCTTTTGCCGCGCCTCTTTGGGACCGCGACGGTCACTTTGACCTCGGATCGCGAGACCGCCTCGCCGACCTGGCGTCGAGCTTCCGCGGACGGCGCATGCATCCGGTCCTCCACGAGCCATTCCTCGTACTCGCCACCGGAACGCTCAATCCTGAAAAGGCCATCACCGAGCTTTCGGGAGGTGTGAGTGGCCTCGAAATGATCGGCACCGATGATCCGGAGTCTCACCTCCCTCACGGCCCCGACAAAAAGAAGGAAGTGCGATGAGAACCCTGTGATCTCCCCACGAAGGCGACCAATGCTGGACACGTTCGGAAGTTTGACGATGGTCGCGGCCCACTCGGCCAGACCGGAGAGGACGGGATCCTGGCCGAACGCTGCCACCGCGTCGACCGTGGTGGCCGTGCGGAGCACCGGGTAACGCTTCGCCCCGGAGCCGACTCCAGTGAGGGAGGCGTGCGCCTCGGACGAGTTGAACTCGAACGATACGGAACGGCTGAAGACCTGCGGCGCAGTTGAAACCGCTAAGACGGACTTGAACCCTAGACCGAATCGCCCGATCTCATCCCCACGCTTACCACTCAGATGGGCATGCGTGATGGCGGTAAGCCCTCTCTTGGAGAACGGTCGTCCACCATTGGCACAATAGAGCGCACGACGCACCGTATCCAGGACGATCTCAACCCGGCCCGCATTCTCGTCCGAGTCGGCGTTCCCCGCCATGGCATCGGCGGCGTTCTGGATGAGTTCGAGAAGAGTCCGATTGGCGTATCCGCCGACTCGGATAGACTCCTCGTGATTGGCGTGCTCCGTGAGCAAGTCTGGCTTGACCCGGTAGGACTCGATAGTGCTGTCGAACAGGGTTTTGACTTCTTGCACAAGGGCGGGGTCAGGCGCCCAAAGCTGCTCCATCACGATGAACAAGCACTCCCCAGGCTGTGGTGCCACCTGCACGCACTCGAACCGGTGGTATCCGCGTTCAGGACCGCGCCAACGTGGCGACGGAGCCAACCGACCGAGTGAACACGCGGATCATCCCAGCAACCAAGGGCCCCACCTTCCCACAAGGCGTTCCTGGACCCTACCGGCAGGAGTCCTCCCGACGGGACCCCCAGTTGGTCAGCCGATCAGCCTGCATGAGGTGACCTTCTTGGGCTGTCAATAACCTCCGCAGTTGATATTGCAAGTTGGCAAGTCTTCCGCGCGGGGCCGCAGTTGCCGCCAGCGGCCATCTAGCCCAACCATGGCAACCGCCCTGCGCCCACCCGTAATACCCGCAGCAGCCTGACGGCCTCGGTGGGACGATGCGCTCGTGATCCACCTCAGCGGGGCGGGTGCCCGTCCGTCACCTCAACGGTTGGCGAGCGGTTCCTGGCGCGCATGCAGGTTTCGCTCGACGGGCCGGCCTCGCACAGGCTGGTGGTCGCCGACGTTGCCGGCGGCCACCAGTGCTCTGGGGCGAGACCATGAACGTCCACCCTCTGCTTGTTGTAGTTACTGCCCAGTCCGTCCGGCTTGTAGTTGCTCTCCACGTTGCCGGCGATGTCGATCGAAGACCAGTTGACGGTAGTGTCGCTGCTCACCGTGATGCTCTGCGCCCCCCAATGCCGGGGCGGTGGCCGGGCTGCGGGTGGTTTTGACCGTCATCGTGGTCAGGCGAGCCCCCGGTGAGCTTGAGCGGCGCGCAGCCGGAACAGTCGCCCATCCCCGCGGCGCGCAGCTGCGCCAACGCCTCGTCCGCCGATATCAACGGCACCTCCTGACGGATGCCGTTGGCCCAGACGACGGTGCGGGCCTGCTGGGGCGCTAGGGTGGCGTCGAGGCGGCCTCGACGCGGCCGGCCGACAAGCTTTCCTTGAAGGACCCGTTCGCCGGCTCTCAGTCGCCGAGTTGGCGAGTCAGCTCCCCCCGCCATGCTCACCGGCTCGGGCGGGGCATGGGGTCCGGTGATCCGCCGCTCGCCCCCGTGCCCCGGCCACCACGCCGTGTGCCCGATCAACCCGGTCAACGCCGGCACGAAGAACATCGACATCACGAACGCGGACAGCACGATCCCGATCGCCACCGCGAACCCCATCTGCTGGAGGAACGAGATCGG
>NZ_CADEAU010000013.1 GCF_902825405.1 Micromonospora maritima
CCGCGGGCTCGGCCGCCTTCACCGGCTCCGGCGCGGGGGACGGCTTCTCGGCCTCGGCCTTCGCCTTGGCCTCGGCGGCGGCCCGGTCGGCCTCGGCCTTGCTGCGGATCGGCGTCTTCGGGTCGAAGCCCGCCACCGCGATGCCGTGCTCCTCGGCCAGGCGCAGACCGCGCAGGCTGGGCGCACCCGGCCCGCCGTCGGCCACCGCGCCGTCCCGCTCGTCGGCGAAGCCGGCGAGCTGGACCGCCATCTCCTTCAGCGTGCACAGGCGCGCGCCCCGGGTCGGCATCGGCCGGCCGCCGGCCTGCAACTCCTGCACCACGCCGAGCGCGCCCTGCGGCTCCACGTTGTCGAAGAAGTCGTAGTTGACGGTCATCACCGGGCCGTAGTCGCAGGCCGCCAGGCACTCGGCGTGCTCCAGGGTGATCTTCCCGTCGGCGGTGGTCTCCTCGTGCCCGACGCCCAGGTGCTCGGCGAGCGCGTCGTAGACCGCCTGGCCGCCCAGCACGTCGCACATCGTGTTGGTGCAGACGCTGACCAGATAGTCACCGGTCGGCTTGCGCTTGTACATGGTGTAGAAGGTGGCGACCGCGCCGACCTGGGCCTTGTTCAGCCCGAGCACCTCGGCGCAGAACTCGATACCGGCCGGGGAGACGTAACCCTCCTCGGACTGGACCAGGTGCAGCAGCGGCAGCAGCGCCGAGCGGGACCGGTCCGCCGGGTAGCGGGCGATGATCTCCCGCGCCCGGGTGCGAGTCGTTTCGGAAAAGCTCATCGGTCACAACCACCCATCACGGGGTCCAGCGAGGCGCCGCCGGCGATCACGTCGGCGATCAGGCCACCCTCGGCCATGGCCGGCAGGGCCTGGAGGTTGACGAAGCTCGGTTCCCGGTAGTGCACCCGGTAGGGCCGGGTGCCGCCGTCGGACACCGCGTGCACGCCCAGCTCGCCGCGGGGCGACTCGATGCCGACGTACACCTGGCCCGGCGGGACCCGGAAACCCTCGGTGACGAGCTTGAAGTGGTGGATCAGCGACTCCATCGACTGACCCATGATCTTCGCGACGTGCTCCAGCGAGTTGCCCATGCCGTCGACGCCGATGGCGAGCTGCGCCGGCCAGGCGATCTTCTTGTCGGACACCATCACCGGGCCCGGCTTCAACCGGTCGAGCGCCTGCTCGACCAGCTTCAGCGACTCGCGGATCTCCGCGAGCCGCACCAGGTAGCGGCCCCACACGTCGCCGTCGGTGTGCGTCGGCACGTCGAACTCGTACGTCTCGTAGCCGCAGTACGGCATGGTCTTGCGCAGGTCCCAGGCCAGGCCCGCGGAGCGGAGCACCGGGCCGGTCACGCCGAGCGCCAGGCAGGCGGTCACGTCGAGCACCGCGACGTTCGTGGTGCGCTCGATCCAGATCGGCTGGCCGGAGAGCAGGTTCTCGTACTCCTTGAGCTTCTTCGGCATCAGCGTCAGGAAGTCGCGGATCTTGCGGATCGCGTCGTCCGGCACGTCCTGCGCCACGCCGCCCGGCCGCACGTACGCGTGGTTCATGCGCAGGCCGGTGATGGTCTCGAAGATGTCGAGGATGTACTCCCGCTCGCGGAAGCCGTACAGCATCATGTTGATCGCGCCCAGCTCCATGCCGGTGGTGGCCAGCCAGACCAGGTGCGAGGAGATCCGGTTCAGCTCCATCATCAGCACCCGGATCGTGGTGGCCCGCTCGGTCACCTCGTCGGTGACGCCGAGCAGCTTCTCCACCGCGAGCGCGTACGCCGTCTCGTTGAAGATCGGCGAGAGGTAGTCCATCCGGGTCACGAACGTCGAGCCCTGGACCCAGTTGCGGTACTCCAGGTTCTTCTCGATGCCGGTGTGCAGGTAGCCGACGACCGAGCGGGCCTCGCGGACCGTCTCGCCCTCCAGCTCCAGGATCAGCCGGAGCACGCCGTGCGTGGACGGGTGCTGCGGACCCATGTTGACGACGATCCGCTCGTCGTTGATCGGGTCGGTGCCGGAGACCACCTGGTCCCAGTCGCCACCGGTGACGGTGAAGACCTTGCCCTCGGTGGTCTCGCGCTCGGTCGCGTAGTTCGACGTGGTCACTGGTACGACCTCCTCCGGTCCGGCGGCGGGATCTCGGCGCCCTTGTACTCCACCGGGACGCCACCCAGCGGGTAGTCCTTGCGCTGGGGGTGCCCCTCCCAGTCGTCCGGCATGAGGATCCGGGTCAGGTTGGGGTGGCCGTCGAAGACGATGCCGAACATGTCGTACGCCTCCCGCTCCTGCCAGTCGGCGGTCGGGTAGACGGCGGTGACGCTCGGCAGGTGCGGGTCCTCGGCGGAGACCGCGGCCTCCAGCCGGACCGTCCGGCGGTAGGTCATCGAGGTCAGCTGGTAGACCACGTGCAGCCGGCGCTCGTCGGCGCCCAGGTAGTCCACACCGGACACCGAGGAGCAGAGCTCGAAGCGCAGCGACAGGTCGTCGCGCATCACCTGGCAGACCTCGGCGATCCGCTCCGGCCGCACGTGCAGGGTCAGCTCGCCCCGGTCGACCACGACCTTCTCGATCGCGTCGCCGAACTGCGGGTACGCCTCCTCCAGCGCGTCCCGCACCTCGTCGAAGTAGCTCCCGTACGGCCGGGTGGCCTCCTCGATCGGCTTGCGCTGGCGGACCAGTCCGCCGTAGCCGGAGACGTCACCGGTGCCCTGGTTGCCGAACATGCCCCGGCCGGCCGGCGCGGCCGGCGGGTACTCGGCGGGCGCGGTCGAGCTGGCCCCGGCGGGGGTGGTCGGTACCGGCACCCCGCCGTCGTCGTTCCGGTCGTTCGGCGAGGTCATTTCGGGCCCCCCTGCGTCTGGAGGTGGTTCTGCGCCTTCATCCAGTTCTCGATCCGCAGCTGCTCCTCGCGCCCCTCGCGGACCGCCTTCGTCCACTCGGCGCGCCGGGCCTTGTCGTTGCGGTACGACGACGGCATCGAGCCGTACGGCACGACGGGCACGTCACCGCGCTCCTTGCGGGCCTCCAGCATCTTGCGGCCGTTCGGGCCCAGCGGCTCGTACATGATCTTCTCGCGGAGCTTGAGCACCGCGTCGATGAGCATCTCCGGCCGGGGCGGGCAGCCGGGCAGGTACATGTCGACAGGCACGACGTGGTCGACGCCCTGCACGATCGCGTAGTTGTTGAACATGCCGCCGCTGCTGGCGCAGACGCCCATCGAGATGACCCAGCGGGGCTCGGCCATCTGGTCGTAGATCTGCCGCAGGACCGGGGCCATCTTCTGGCTGACCCGGCCGGCGACGATCATCAGGTCGGCCTGTCGGGGCGAGGCGCGGAAGACCTCCATGCCCCAGCGGCCCATGTCGTAGTGCGGACCGCCGGCCGCCATCATCTCGATGGCGCAGCAGGCCAGGCCGAACGTGGCGCCCCAGACGGACGACTTCCGCGACCAGTTGACCAGCTTCTCGACGCTGGTCAGCAGGACGCCGGAGGGAAGCTTCTCCTCGATGCCCATCTGCTACCTCCTCAGTCCCAGTCCAGGCCGCCGCGCCGCCAGACGTAGGCGTAGGCGACGAAGACCGCGACGATGAACAGGACCATCTCCACGAAGCCGAAGATCGGCAGGGCGTCGAAGGAGACCGCCCAGGGGTAGAGGAAGATGATCTCGATGTCGAAGACGATGAAGAGCATCGCCGTCAGGTAGAACTTGATCGGGAACCGGCCGCCGCCGACCGGCTGCGGGCTCGGCTCGATGCCACACTCGTACGCCTCGAGCTTGGCCTTGTTCAGACGCCGGGGGCCGGCGAATCGGGCGGCGGCCACGGAGAACAGCGCGAACCCCGCGGCGAGGGCGAACAGCCCGATGATGGGTGCGTAAGGAGAGAGCGTCATCGTTGTCCCCTGCTCGTCCTTCCCTGACCTCGGTGGTTGGCCAAAATCACACTATTCACGTCCCTCACGACCTCGGTCGGCGGGGGTCGATCTCTGTCCGTCCCGTGGACTCGGCCCCGGGTCGGTCGTCTCCTACACGGCCGGGGCCGCCTTCGTCATCGCGTTGATGACCCGGTCCATCGCGTCCCCGCCGCGCGGGTCGGTCAGGTTCGCCAGCAGCTTGAGCACGAAGCGCATCAGCATCGGGTGCGGCATGCCGTGCTTGGTGGCCATCCGCATCACCTCGGGGCGGCCGATGAGCTTCACGAAGATGCCGCCGAGCCGGTAGTAGCCGCCGAAGCGGGCCTTCAGCTCCTGCGGGTACGCCATCAGCGCCCGCTCGCGCTCCGCGCCGGCCGGCCGGGCGAGCGCCTGCACCACGACCTCCGCGGCCAGCTCGCCGGACTCCATCGCGTACGCGATGCCCTCGCCGTTGAACGGGTTGACCATGCCGCCGGAGTCGCCGACCAGCAGGACCCCACGGGTGTAGTGCGGGACCCGGTTGAAGCCCATCGGCAGCGCGGCGCCGAGGATCGGCCCTTCGGCGTTGGCCTCGTCGGTCATCCCCCAGTCCTCGGGGGTGTTGGCCAGCCAGTCGGTGAGCAGCCTGCGGTAGTTCGTCTTGCCGAACGCCGAGGAGGAGTTGAGCACGCCCAGCCCGACGTTCACCCGGCCGTCGCCGAGGCCGAAGATCCAGCCGTAGCCGGGCAGCAACGCGTCGTTGCCCTTGGCCCGCAGCTCCAGCCAGGACTCCAGGTAGTCGTCGTCGTGCTTGGCCGGCGAGCGGTAGTAGCGGCGGACCGCGACGCCGATCGGCCGGTCCTCCCGCTTGGCCAGCCCGAGCGCGAGCGGGAAGCGGCCGGAGACGCCGTCGGCGGCGACCACGAGCGGCGCGTGGAAGGTGGCCGGCTCCTTGTCCGGGCCGACCTCGGCCTGCACGCCGATCACCCGGTCGTCCGCGTCGAGCACCGGGGTCAGGACGTTCACGCCGGTGCGCAGCTTCGCGCCGGCGGCGACGGCCCGCTGGGCGAGCAGGTCGTCGAAGTCGAGCCGGGTCCGGACCAGACCGTAGTTGGGGAAGCTGGCCAGGTCGGGCCAGTCCAGTTCCAGGCGTACCCCGCCACCGATCACCCGCAGGCCCTTGTTGTGCAGCCAGCCGGCCTCGGGCGAGGTGTCCACGCCCATCCGGATCAGCTGCCGCACGGCGCGGGGCGTGAGCCCGTCGCCGCAGACCTTCTCCCGGGGAAATTCCGTCTTCTCCAGCAGCAGCACGCGTACGCCGTGCCGCGCCAGGTGGTACGCCGTGGCCGATCCTCCGGGACCGGCGCCCACAACGATGACGTCGGCGTCGTTCTCCACCGCGGTCATCCGCGCCTCCTCCCGCATGCTCGTGAAATGCTTCACAAGCCGATCGGGTTGGAGTCTATGACCGGCGTTACACCTGTATGCGACCAGGGGTGCCTAACTTCACGGAAACCCGCGGGTAAGAGTGTGGATATCGGTCACGGGCGGGCCGACGCCGCCGGCCCCAGCCCGGCGTCGAGCCGGATCGCCTCGGGCAGGTGGTCGCGCAGCGCGCCCCCGGCCGCGCGGTCCAACGCGGCCAGCACCTCGGCCACGACCTGACGAACGTCCGCGGGATCGGCCCCGGCCAACTCCCTGAGCTGGGCGATCAGCTCTGCGGCGTCGTCGTCCGTGGCGACCTGGTCCGATCCCGTCATGGGGGCGAGCCTACGGGACAAAGTAGACCGGAACCGGATATTCACGAAATGGTCGGTTCGCACCGACCGAGGGATCAGTCCCGGACGGCGCGGTGCAGCGCGACGACGCCGCCGGTCAGGTTGCGCCAGGCCACCCGGCCCCACCCGGCCGCACCGATCCGCGCGGCCAGGGCAGCCTGGTCCGGCCACGCCCGGATCGACTCCGCGAGGTAGACGTAGGCGTCGGGGTTGCTCGACACCGCGCGGGCCACGGCCGGCAGCGAGCGCATCAGGTACGACAGGTAGACGGTGCGGAACGCCGGGTTGACCGGTGTGGAGAACTCGCAGACCACCAGCCGCCCGCCCGGCCGGGTCACCCGGGCCAGCTCGCGCAGCGCGGCGTCGGTGTCGCTCACGTTGCGCAGCGCGAACGAGATGGTCACCGCGTCGAAGCTGGCGTCGGCGAACGGCAGCCGCAGCGCGTCCCCGGCCAGCAGCGGCACCGCCGGGCGGGTGCGCTTGCCGGCGTGCAGCATGCCCAGCGACAGGTCGGCGCCGACCGCGTACGCCCCGGAGTGGGCCAGTTCCTCGGTCGACACCCCGGTGCCGGCGCCCACGTCGAGCACCCGTTCGCCGGGGCGCAGGCCGAGCGCCGCCCGGGTGGCCCGCCGCCAGGACCGGTCCTGCCCGAAGGAGAGCACGGTGTTGGTCAGGTCGTAGCGGGCCGCCACACCGTCGAACATGGCGGCGACCTCGTGCGGCTGCTTGTCCAGGCTGGCGCGCTGGCCCTGCGGGGTACGGCTCACCCCTCCACTCTGCCAGCCACGCCGGCCTCCGCTCCCCCCGGGTACGCGACGAGGGCGGGGTGGTCACCCACCCCGCCCTCGTGCGGCGTCCGTCTCCGGTCAGTCCCCGGTGCGCTCCTCGGACGGGGCGACCAGGACCACCTTGCGGCGCCGGGACAGCATCATCAGCGCCGCGCCGGCGGCGAGGACGAGCGCGCCGATGCCGCCGATCAGGCCGACCTGCACACCGGTCACCGGGAGGCCGCCGTCACCGGAGCCGCCGCCGCTGCCGCCACCGGCGGTCGGGGTCGGGACCGCGGTCGCGCCACCGCTCGGGGTCGGCTCGGCGGTCGGGGTCGGCTGCGGCGTGCCGCTGGGACCGGGCGTGGGCTCGGCGGACAGGTCGACGAAGGCCTCGAAGATGGTGTGGTTGTCCAACTCGTCGACCTCGGCGAAGGTGCGTCGCTGCGCCTGGCTGGCCGCCTTGGGCGCCTCCTCCGGCGCGCCCTCGGCGCGGTCCAGACCGTAGGCGAAGAAGTCGCCCTCGTGCAGCACGGTCTCGGTCACGTCGTCGCCGACGCGCACGGTGACCCCGGCGGTGTAGTACTGGCCGGGCCGGATCACCGCGCCCTGGTCCTCGCAGACGGCCTGCTGCTTGCCCAGCACCTCCTGGCGTACGCAGCCCTCCGGCAGGTCGACGAAGGCGACCCCGGCGGGCAGCGTGAGACCGTAGACGACGCCGGTGGCCGGCTGGCTGCCGTGGTTGTAGGCCGCCCAGTCCAGCGGGACCGTCCTGCCCCGGCGCACCGGCTTCAGGTCCGGCTCGTCCCGCACCGCGCCGTTGACCACGACGTTGTCCTGGATGTCCTGCACCCAGGCGGTGAGGTCGTAGCCCGGCTTGGTCACCCGGATCGGCAGCTCGACGATGTCGTCGGCGGTGTTCGGCTGTGGAGTGGTGGTGGAGACGCCGACGGTCAGCACGCCGCCGTTCCCCTTGCCGCCGGTGCTGAACAGCGGGATGCCGAAGTCCTCGCTGGTGCCGGCCGGGACGTCGCCCAGGAGGCAGTCGAAGAGCTGCGGGGAGACCACCCGGCAGCCTGCCGGGAGCAGGTAGCCCACCCGCTTCGGGTTGAGATCGTCCACCTTGACCCGGACGCTGACGTCCTTGGCGGTGGCGGTGCCGACGTTGGTGACGGTGAACTTGACCGGCTTGGCCTGGGCCGCCTCGACGCCCCTGGCCAGCCCGGTGCTGATCGGGGCGAGGACGAGGTCGGCCAGGTCGGCCGCCTGCGCCGGCCCGCCGAACGCGACCGGCGCGGCGGTGGAGAGCAGGGCCACCACGCCGGCGCGGGCCAGCGTGGAGCGGTATCGGAAGGTCATGGTTCCCCCGGGGGTAGGGACGTGCCGATCGGGCACGGAACGAACGGACGGTACCGGAGCGACGCATCGACGCGCCAGCGCCGTACGGTTGCAATTCCCACCGACCGCTATCGACAGCAAGGGCGGGATGGTCACCCATCCCGCCCTTGCCGCGGTGCGTTATGTGAACGGCCCTCATGGGCCGATGGAGGACGACGGTCCGCCGGACGCCGACAGCGTAGCCGCCGCGACGGCCCCTGGAACCGTGCTCGACCGGGTCGCCGCCGACCTGTTACCTGGCAGCTCGCGGCCCTGATGGACGGTGCCGAGCGGGCACGTTAGCGGCCCGTCGCCGGGGCCGTCGAGAGCCGCGCCGAAGCTTCACCGGAAACGGGTGGACCGTCCGGCCGAAAGGTGGAGGCTCAGTTCACCTCGACCAGCGGCAGCGACTTCCCGACGCCGCCCCCGGGCAGCGCGATCGACGAGAAGTGCGACACCACCCGGTCGTCGCTCGGGTCGTCGGCGGGCGTGTGGTGCACCGCGAGCCGACGGTAGAGCGTGTCGCGCTGGGCGGGGATCCGGTCCGCCGAGCGGATCATGCCGATCAGCTCGTGCAGGTTGGACCGGTGCCGGGCGCCGGCCGAGGAGATGACGTTCTCCTCCAGCATGATCGAACCGAGGTCGTCGACGCCCATGTGCAGCGCGAGCTGGCCCACGTCCTTGCCGGTGGTCAGCCAGGACGCCTGGAGGTGCGGCACCGTCTCGAAGAAGAGCCGGGCCACCGCGACCAACCGCAGGTATTCCAGCGTGGTCGCCTGGGTGCGGCCCTTCAGGTGGTTGTTCTCCGGCTGGTAGGTCCACGGGATGAAGGCCCGGAAGCCGCCGGTGCGGTCCTGCACGTCGCGGATCATCCGCAGGTGCTCGATCCGCTCGGCGTTGGTCTCGCCGGTGCCCATCATCATGGTGGCGGTCGACTCCAGGCCCTGCCGGTGCGCCAGCTCCATGACCTCCAGCCAGCGGGCCCCGGACTCCTTCAGCGGCGCGATCGCCTTGCGCGGCCGGTCCGGCAGCATCTCGGCGCCGGCGCCGGCGATCGAGTCCAGGCCGGCGACCTTGATCCGGGCGATGGCCTCGTCCAGGCTCACGCCGGAGACCTTCGCCATGTGCAGGATCTCGCTCGGGCCGATCGAGTGGATGGCGAGCTGCGGGTAGGCCTTCTTGACCGAGGAGAACAGCTCCTCGTAGTACTCCACGCCGTAGTCCGGGTGGTGCCCGCCCTGGAGCATGACCTGGGTGGCGCCCAGCTCGACCGCCTCGCCGCAGCGACGCAGGATCTCCTCGGTCGGGTGGGTCCAGCCCTCGGAGTGCTTGGGCGCCCGGTAGAACGCGCAGAACTTGCACGCCGTCACGCAGACGTTCGTGTAGTTGATGTTGCGGTCGATCAGGTACGTGACGATGTTGTCCGGGTAGCGGCGGCGCCGGACCGCGTCGGCCGCCTCGCCCAGCGCGTGGAAGGGCGCGTCGGTGTAGAGCAGCAGGGCCTCCTCGGGCGTGATCCGCCCGCCGTCCGCGCCGCGTTGCAGGATGTCGTCGATCTCCCGGTTCGCCGTCACATCCCCGAGCCTACGTCGCGGGTCCGGCGGCGGATACGCCACTCCTGCACCGGTGACGAGGACCCCACCGCCGGGCCAGGCCAGCCCTGGGCTCGCCACGGCAGTCCCACCGTCCTTGGCCGCCTCCAGCAGCCGCCGGTCGTAGGTCACGAAGGGCGACGAACCCCGTGGCAGCCTGCCGGGCCACCGGCAAGTGCAGAACGCACCGCTCTACGTGTCACGCGTCGTAGTCGACGGTCAGCTCGTCCGTGACCGGGCTGGACTGGCAGGTCAACACGTAACCGGCGGCGACCTCGTCCGGCTCCAGGGCGTAGTTGCGCGCCATGATCACCTCACCGGACGTCACCTTGGCCCGACAGGTCGAGCAGACCCCACCCTTGCAGGCGTAGGGCAGCTCACTACGCACCCGTAGGGCCGCGTCCAGCACCCGCTCGTCCCGAGCCATGGTGAAGCTCGACGAGCGCCCGTCCAGCAGGATCGTCACCTCGGCGCCGACGCCCGGTCGGTCGGTCTCCCGACGCACCGGCTCCGGCGGGGCGTCCACGTGGAACAGCTCGGTGTGCACCGCCGAGTCGGGCACGCCGCGACCGGCCAGCACCGCCTTGGCGTCCACCACCATCCCGTACGGGCCGCAGAGGAACCACTCCTCGATCTCGTCACCGGGGACGACGGTGTCCAGCAGCCGGGTCAGCCGGTCGGCGTCGATCCGCCCGGACAGCAGCGCCGACTCCCCCATCTCCCGGGACAACACGTGCACCAGGTGCAGCCGGGTCGGATAGCGGTCCTTCAGGTCGGCCAGCTCCTCGGCGAACATCACCGTGTTCGCCGTGCGGTTGCCGTACACCAGGGTGAAGGTGCTCTCCGGCTCGACGGCCAGCGCGGTCGCGACCAGGCCGAGCACCGGGGTGATGCCGGAGCCGGCCACCACCGCGCCGTACCGCCGGACCCGGTCCGGGGCGAACGCGGAGGTGAAGTGCCCCAGCGGCGGCAGCACCTCGACGGTGTCGCCGCCGCGCAGCGCGCCGCAGGCGTACGCGGAGAAGGCCCCGCCCGGGACCTCACGCACCCCGATCCGCAACCGGCCGTGCCGGGCCAGCTCGTCCGGCGTGGAGCAGATCGAGTACGACCGTCGCGCCTCACCGGCCTCCGGGTCGCCGGCGCTCGCCGGACGCCGGACCGTGAGGTGCTGCCCGGCGGAGAACGCGAACGTCTCCCGCAGCTCCTCGGGCACCGCGAACGTGATCGACACCGAGTCGTCGGTGAGCCGGTCCACGGCGGCGACGGGCAACGGGTGGAAGACCGGCCGGCGACGGACCGGCCGGGTGATGGTGACAGTCACAGCGCCTTCAGGTGGTCGAAGGGTTCGGAGCAGGAACGGCAGCGCCACAACGCCTTGCACGCGGTGGAGCCGAACCGGCTGACCTGCGTGGTGTCCGGCGATCCGCACCGGGGGCAGCGGACCGCCAGGGTCAGCGGCACCACGGTGTCGTCGCCGCGCGGGGCCGGCGGCGCGATGCCGGCGGCGGCGAGCTTCGCCCGGCCGGTGTCGGAGATCCAGTCGGTGCTCCAGGCCGGGCTGTAGACCGTACGGACCTCGGCGTCCGGGTGACCGGCCGCGGCGAGGGCGCGGCGGATGTCCGCGCGGATCACGTCCATGGCCGGGCAGCCGGTGTAGGTGGGGGTGATGGTGACCAGCACCCGACCGGTGCCCGGCTCCTCCTCGACCGCGCGCAGGATGCCCAGCTCGTCGATGGTGATGACCCGGATCTCCGGATCCACCACCGCCGCCACGGCCGCCCGGACGTCGCTCACCAGTTGGCTCCGGGGTGGGCGCGGTGCAGCACCTGCATCTCGGCCAGCAGGTAGGACAGGTGCTCGGTGTGCACGCCGTCGCGGCCACCGCCCGGCGTCCAGCTCGTCTCCGGGCGGGTCAGCGTGGCCTCGTCCAGCACGGCGGCCACGGTGGCGTCGAAGTCGGCCCGCAGGGTGGCCGGGTCGACCGGCGCCGCCGGGTCCGGGACGAACAGCTCGTGCACGTACGGCCAGACCTGGTCCACCGCGTCCTGCATGCGACGGTGCGACTCGTCGGTGCCGTCGCCGAGGCGCTTCACCCAGAGCGCGGCGTGGTCCAGGTGGTACGCCGACTCCTTGCGCGCCTTCGCGCCGACCGCCGCGAGCCGCTCGTCCGCGCAGCCGGCCAGCGCCGTGTAGAGCGGCGACTGGTACGCCGCCAGGAAGAACAGCTTCGCCATGGTCACGCCGAAGTCGCCGTTGGGCAGCTCGACCAGCAGGCAGTTGCGGAACTCGCGGTCGTCGCGCAGATAGGCCAGGTCGTCCTCGTCCCGACCGGCGCCCTCCAGCTCGCCCGCGTACGTGAGCAGCAGCCGCGCCGCGCCGAGCTGGTCGAGGGCGATGTTGGCGAGCGCGACGTCCTCCTCCATCTCCGGTGCGCGGGAGGTCCACTCGCCGAGCCGCTGCGCCGCGACCAGCGCGTCGTCACCGAGGCCGAGCGTGAAGTCGAACAGGCTCACAGGTGGGCCACCCCGTCCGGCACCTCGTAGAACGTCGGGTGGCGGTAGACCTTGTCGGCCGCCGGGTCGAAGAACGCGTCCTTCTCGTCCGGGCTGGACGCGGTGATCGCGCCGGCCGGCACCACCCAGATGGAGACGCCCTCCTGGCGGCGGGTGTAGAGGTCGCGGGCGTTGCGCAGGGCAAGCTCCGCGTCGGGCGCGTGCAGGCTGCCGACGTGGGTGTGCGACAGGCCGCGCCGGGCCCGCACGAAGACCTCCCACAGCGGGGTGAGTTCGGTACTCATGCGGCGACCTTCTCCTTCTTCCTGTCGGCCCGCTTCGCGGCGTACGCCGCGGCGGCCTCCCGTACCCAGGCGCCGTCGGTGTGGGCCCGTCGCCGGTGCGTCATCCGCTCCCGGTTGCACGGCCCGTCGCCCTTGATGACCCGCATCAGCTCGGCGTAGTCGGGCTGGGTGTAGTCGTACGCCTGCCGCTCGTCGTTCCAGCGCAGGTCCGGGTCCGGGATGGTCAGGCCCAGCACCTCGGCCTGGCCGACGCACATGTCGACGAAGCGCTGGCGCAGGTCGTCGTTGGAGAACCGCTTGATCTTCCAGGCCATGGACTGCGCGCTGTGCGTCGAGTCGCCGTCCGGCGGGCCGAACATGGCCAGGGAGGGGTACCACCAGCGGTCCAGCGCGTCCTGGGCCATCGCCTTCTGGGCCGGGGTGCCGTGCGCCAGCGTGTGCAGGATCTCGTAGCCCTGACGCTGGTGGAACGACTCCTCCTTGCAGACCCGGATCATGGCCCGGGCGTACGGCCCGTAGGAGCAGCGGCACAGCGGCACCTGGTTGACGATCGCCGCGCCGTCCACCAGCCAGCCGATGGCGCCGACGTCGGCCCAGGTGAGGGTCGGGTAGTTGAAGATCGAGCTGTACTTCTGCCGGCCGTCGAGCAGCAGGTCCACCAGCTCGTCCCGGCTGATGCCGAGCGTCTCCGCGGCGGCGTAGAGGTAGAGGCCGTGGCCGGCCTCGTCCTGCACCTTGGCCAGCAGGATGGCCTTGCGCTTGAGCGACGGCGCCCGGCTGATCCAGTTGCCCTCCGGCTGCATCCCGATGATCTCGGAGTGCGCGTGCTGGGCGATCTGCCGGATCAGCGTCCTGCGGTACGCCTCGGGCATCCAGTCCCGGGGCTCGATCTTCTGGTCCGCGCCGATGACGTCGGCGAAGTACGCCTCGACGTCCTCGTCCGGTGCCGGACCGGCGCGCCGGGCCCGCGCCGCCGCCTCGCGCAGCGCCGCCTCCGCGGCCTCCACCTCGCCGAGCAGGCCGCCGCCCGGACCGTCCTCGGGCGGGGCGAAGTCATTGCCATACATGAGGCCAGTGTTACAGCTCGCGACGCATGACACCAGAGGGTGTAACAGGATTCCGTGGCCACCTTGCGTGACCGCGCGGACGCCCCACGTGGTCAGCACTGAGCTGGGAAAACTCGTGTGAGGTCGACCACTTGCCGAAGATGAAACCCCCCAAGGGCGGCATAGCGGGTCAATGTCCCGCCCACCCGGCGAGTCGACGGGTGTCGGCATCTGGCATACGGCCGGTCCGGAAGTAGACTTCCCCCGGCACACCGATCGGCTGCCGTTGATCGCCACAGCTCAGGCCACCGTCCCCCGGCCTTGCGGCGATGGGGCCGAAGACATGCGGAAGCGCCGGTCCCCCCGGCCAGACATCTGGAGCTCACCCACTCATGCGACCTCGCGTGACCATGGTGCTCGCCATCGTGGCGGTCCTCATCGGCGGCGTCATGCTGGTCCCCGCCGCGTACGCGAAGCTCTCCGGCGGCGACGGCGGAAGCGGCCTCGGCGGCGTCGGCGGCGGCCAGCAGGTTCCGGCGCCGAGCCCGACCGCGCCGCCGCCCCCGACGCTCGCCGACGCCCCGGTCTCGGTGAACTTCAAGGGCGAGTTCTTCTCCTGGGCGCTCATGGACCGGGCCACCGGCACGATCACCGGCGCGAAGAACATGACCCGGACCAGCTCCACCGAGTCGATGCTGAAGACCTGGATCGTCTCGGACTACCTGCGCCAGCTCGGCGACAAGGAGCCGACCGCCGCGCTGAAGAAGGCGGCCAGCGTCGCCATCCGGGACAGCAACGACGACGGCGCGAACATGGTCTACCGGGCAGCCGGCGGCTCCTACAAGCCGCAGCCGGGCAACAAGCTGAAC
Source organism: Micromonospora maritima (assembly GCF_902825405.1). Lineage (GTDB taxonomy): Bacteria > Actinomycetota > Actinomycetes > Mycobacteriales > Micromonosporaceae > Micromonospora > Micromonospora maritima. Next base: position 14,109 of record NZ_CADEAU010000013.1, read on the forward strand.
CCGGTGCTCCAGCGCGCCGTGAAGATCTGCGGGCTGACCGACACCCGGGCCGGCACCGTGCCCGACTACCTGGGCTGGTGGAGCTTCACCCAGATGTCCCCCCGGGACGCGGTGCGGCTCGGCGACTGCATCGCCGACGGCAAGGCCGCGGGCCCCAAGTGGACCAAGTGGGTGCTCGACGAGATGGCCAACGTCCGGGGCAGCATCAAGAGCCAGCAGGCGAAGTCCGGCGGCGGCAAGTGGGGCATCGTGGACGGCCTGCCCGCCTCGATCAAGGCCCAGGGCCCGGTGCACATCAAGAACGGCTGGACCCAGCTCTTCTACGACAACAACTGGCACGTCAACTGCCTGGCGGTCACCGACAAGTGGAGTCTCGCGGTGATGATGCGCTACCCGGGCAGCGCCGGCCTGTCGTACGGCTCGAAGGTGTGCGCGAGCGTCGCCACGCAGCTCGTCACCCCGCAGCCGGGCGCGGCACTCAAGGTGCCGCAGCAACCCGTCGGGAAGCTCTGATGGCCGGCGCCCGCCGCCGGCCCGGCAGCCATCGCCGGCCGCTGGCGTTCAGCGCCGTGGCCGTGGCCCTGGTCGGCCTGCTGGTCCTCTCGTTGCGACTGGTGCCCGGCTCGCCGTTGCGGACGACCTCCACCAGCCACCCCGACGTGGCCGCGGACCGGTCGACGAGCCAGCCCACCGGCCGCGACGCCCGGCCCGAGCCCGCACCGTCGCCGTCGCTCGCGCCGTTGCCGTTCGCGGCCCAGGACCTCGAGAACCTCGACCTCAAGGGCTGGTACGCCTGGTCCGTGCTGGACAAGCGGACCGGGAAGATCATCGGCTCGAAGAACATGGGCGAGACCAGCACCACCGCGTCCCTGATCAAGGCGTGGGTGGTCGCCGACTACCTGCGGCGCAGCGCCGAGGGCGGCAAGACCCCGAGCGACGCCAGGCTGGCCGACGCCACGAAGATCATCCGGGACAGCGACAACACCCGCGCCCAGGAGTTCTACGAGAGCGTGGGCAGTGCGGCCTCGATCAAGCGGCTCATCTCGATCTGCAAACTGACCGACAGCAAGGTCGCCGCCGACGGCGGCTGGAGCCGGACGCTGCTCTCTCCCCGGGACACCGCTCGGCTCGGACTCTGCATCGACGACGGCCGGGCCGCCGGACCGAAGTGGACGAAGTGGCTGCTCAACGAGATGCGACTGGTCCGGGGCGACGGTGACTTCGGCATCCGCAAGGCGTTCCCCGCCGCCGAGCAGAAGAAGATCGCCATCAAGAACGGCTGGATCGACCGGCAGAAGGAGAAGGAATACCACGTCAACTGCCTGGCGATCGGCGACACCTGGACCATGGGCGTGATGGTCAAGAGCCCGTTCAGCGTCGGCGGGTGGGACTACGGGATGAAGGCCTGCGAGCAGATCACCGAGGCGCTGCTGCGCCCCGCGACCTGACCCGCGCCCCGGGCGCTCAGCCCTGGAAGAACTGCGGGCCGCCCGCCGGCAACGCCGGCACCTCGCCGTACGCGGCCGCCCGGCGGGCGAACTCGCGCAGCCCGGCCACCTGCCGCTCGCCCAGCGAGAAGTCGAGCGTACGGAAGTAGGTGGCCAGGGTGTCCGCGTCGAACGGCTCCCAGCGGGCCGCCGCCTCGGCGACCTGGTCCAGCTCGGCCAGGCACAGGTCGCGCGAGCGCAGGAACGCCTCGTGCACCTCCTTGACCAGGCCCGGGTGGGCGGCGGCGAACTCCCGGCGGACCGCCCAGACGGCGAACACCATCGGCAGCCCGGTCCAGTCGTGCCAGGCCTGGCCCAGGTCGGTCACGTCGAGGCCCTTCGCGGGCGCCTCGTAGAGCGCGCGCAGCGCCACGTCCCCGATCAGCACCCCGGCGTCCGCCTCCAGCAGCATCTGGGTCAGGTCCGGCGGACAGCGGAAGTATTCCGGGCGCACCCCGTGCCGCTCGGCGAGCAGCAGCTGGGCCAGCAGCACCCCGGTACGCGAGGTGGAGCCCAGCGCCACCCGGGCGCCGTCCAGCTCACCCAGCGGCTTCGTGGACACCACGTTGACCGAGAGCACCGGGCCGTCGCTGCCCACCGCCAGGTCGGGCAGGAGCAGCAGCTCGTCGGCGTGCTTCAGGAACTCCACGAGCGTGATCGGGCCGATGTCGAGGTCACCGGCGACCAGGTCGGCACTGAGCCGATCCGGCGAGTCCTTGTGCAGGTCGACGTCGAGCAGCGCGCCGGACCGCATCAGACCCCAGTAGATGGGCAGGCAGTTCAGGAACTGGATGTGCCCCACCCGGGGGCGGGCGATGCGGTCGGCCATGACCCGACCGTATCCCCGCCACCTCCGCCCCGCCCCACGGGCCGGCCGGTAAGTGGTCCATCCCGCACCAGGGGGAAGGAGGGGCCCTCTCTTAACGCATTCGGTAGAGGAAGGGACCCCTGTTAACCGCCCACCCCCGCCGGGGACGGCGCGGCGGCGGGGGTGGCGGCGCGGTCGGCGCGTACCGCCCGGCGGACCGGACCGGCCAGCGCGACGACCACCAGCAGGCCGACCACCCCGCAGCCGGCGACCAGCGGTCGGGGCCCGGCCACCTCCAGGAGCAGGCCGCCGACCAGGAAGCCGCCCATCCCGGCGCCCTGCACCGCCGCGCCGAAGACCGCGAACGCCCGGCCCCGGGCCTCCTCCGGCACCCGGCGCGCCAGCAACAGCTGGTCGAAGACGTTGTTGCCGCCGTTGGCCACGCCGCCCAGCAGCCAGACCGGCACGAGCAGCCACGCCACCGGCACCGCCGCCGAGACGAGCACCGCCAGGCAGCAGCCGCCGAGCAGCACCAGCCCGGCCCCGAGCAGCGCGCCGTCGTCGGCGAGCCGGCGGGCGACCCGGGCGAACACCCAGGCGCCGACCACGATGCCCAGCGTCCACGCGCCGGTGACCAGCCCGTAGACGGTGGTGGTGCTGTGCAGCGTCTCCCGGATGAAGAAGACCTCGATCACGTTGATCGCCCCGACCGCGCCGACCACCGCGGCGACGCTGCCGACCATCACCAGCAGCAGCGGGTCGCGACGCAGCCGCCACGCGGGCGTGACCGCCGCCGCGACGCCGGGCGCCGTCGATCCACGCCCACCCCGTCGGGTACGGATGAGCAGCCCGGCCACCACCAGCGCGAGGTAGGTACCGGCGTCGACGAGCAGCGGCACCCGGGTGCCGAACTGGCCGACGAGCAGCCCGGCCAGCGCGGGCCCGGCCAGCGCACCCAGGGTGCCGGCGGTCTGGTTGAGCGCGCCGGCCCGGGGCAGGTCGGCGGGTCGGACCATCACCGGCACCAGCGCGGCGAGCACGGGCTGGGTGACCGCGAGCCCGGTGGCGAGCAGTGCCACCAGCGCGATGACGAGAAAGGGGTCCCGGGCGTACGCGAGCGCCACGCAGATCCCCGCCTGGACCAGGCCGGCGGTGACCAGCAGGACGCGGCTGTCCACCCGGTCGGCGAGGCGGCCGGTCAGCGGGGCGAGCGCGACCAACGGCAGGGTGGCGGCGAGCAGCAGCCCGGAGACGGCCAGGCCGCCGGCCCCGGCGGACTGGAGCGCGAGCGTCAGCGCCGTGGCCGCGAGGAAGTCGCCGCAGCTGGAGACGCCCCGGGCGGCGGTCGCCAGCCAGACGTCGGACCAGCGTGAGCCACCAGATGTGAAGGACATACTTCGAAAATATTCCTTCACACCTGTGGCGCGCAAGACTCCCGGATCAGTCGATGGGCATCGCCCGGTACTGCATCGCGACCTTGCGGACCCCCGCCGGCGGATCGGTCCGGGCCCGCTGCCGATAGGGCGCGATCAGCTCCTGGACCGCCTGGTTGACCTCGACCAGCTCCTCGGCGGTCAGCAGCAGCACGCTGTCGCTGAGCCAGGTCGCCTCGTACCACTCGCGCGGCTCGTCCGGCGCGCGGCGCAACCAGTCCCGGACCCGCTGGGCGTCGCGCACCAGGTGCGCCTCGACCAGCGCCGCCTCGGCCGCGCGCGTGTCCGGGTCGGCGTCCGGCCCCGCGTCGACCGAGTACGAGGCGTTCACCGCCTCCCACACCCGCTCCCGCGCGTCACCTCGACCCGGCGCCTCCCGCACCAGGCCGAACTTCGCCAGCTCGCGCAGGTGGTAGCTGGTCGCGCTCGGCGACAGGCCGGCGATCTCGGCGCACTCCGTCGCGGTCACCCCGCCCTCCACCGCGCTGAGGTGTTCCATGATCGCCATACGGGCCGGGTGAGCGAGCGCCCGCATCACCTGCGGGTCGCTGATCGTCACCCGGCGCCGCTCGGGCCGCGCCTCCGTCATGCCTCCATGATTGCCGCCCGCAGGTCCCCGCCGGCATTCGGGGACGACGCGCCGGCACAGCGACCCCTAGGCTTTCCGATCACCGTCGAAAGGGCACCGACCATGCGGACGTCCGTCGTCATCGGCCAGGTCCCCACCGGTTGGGATCTCGCCCGCAACCTCACCGGCATCGCCGAGGTCGTGGCCAGCGCCCGGCCCGGCGACATCGTGCTCCTGCCCGAGGGCGCTCTCTCCGGGTACGCCCCGGACCTGTCCCCCCTGGCGCATCTCGACCTCGACGCTCTCGAACGGGGCATCTCCCGGCTGGCCGCACTCGCCCGCAAGAACGCCGTCCACCTCTTCTGCGGCTCCCTGTTGCGCGAGGGCGGCGCCTGGTGGAACACCGCCCTCTACTTCGCGCCGGACGGCGGGCGGTGGACCTACCGGAAGATCAATCTGGCGATGAACGAGCGGGACGTCCTGCGGGCCGGTGACGAACTGCCCACACTCACGCTCACCCTGCCCGAGGGAGGGCTGGGAGTCGGCGTGCAACTCTGCCGGGAGATCCGTTACCCCGAGCAGTGGCAGTACCTCGCGCGCGCCGGTGTGGGCGCGTTCGTCTTCCTGACCAACGCGGCGAGTCCCGAAGCCCCGCCCGGCCTCTGGCGGAGCCACCTGATCAGTCGTGCCGCCGAGAACCAGCGCTTCGTCTTCGCCGTGAACGTCGCCGACCCGGCCCAGCACTGCCCCAGCATGGTGGTGTCGCCGCGAGGCGAGGTGCTCGGCGAACTCGCCCCCGGACGAGTTGGCACCCTGCGCGTCACCGTCGACCTGACCCAGGTCAGCGACTGGAGCATCAGCCAACAGCGCCGCGACGTCGTCGACCTGCTCTACCGACCGTCCTCCAGGCCGGCCGGGCGGGGACCCGCGCATCGCTGACCGCCGCAGAGCAGGCGTCAAGCCACCTTGAGCTGCTCGTCGCCGAAGTCGGCGATCAGCTTGAGGGTGCCACCGAGAGCGGCGACGCCTGCCGTAAACCGGTGGTGCAGGCGTCCGGAGCGCCGTAACGTGGACGGCCGCCCGACGGCCGCGGTGAGCACGCACCGCAGCGGACGTCCCCGCGCCGGGAGCAGGCCAACCGCCCCGGACACGCGAGCGAGCATCATGTTGAGCCTTGGGAGTTCACAGTGCCCGCAACAGAACTGGAAGACGGCACCACCCTCGACGCCGACCTCGCCGCCGAACGCGCCCACCTGGACACGTCCCGCGCCGCGTTGCGCCGGATGCGGGAACGCGCCGAGGCGCTCTTCGCCACCGGCGACAAGGTGGCTGGCGACGCGTACACCGCCGAGCAGCTCGGCCGGCACATGGCCCGCCGGGTCAAGGAGCTGGCCGACGACCCCACCACCCCGCTCTTCTTCGGCCGGCTCGACTTCGGCGCGGCGGACCCGGACCACGCCGGGCGGGACTACCACGTCGGGCGGCGGCACGTCACCGACGAGCGGGGCGAGCCGCTGGTGCTGGACTGGCGGGCCCCGGTCTCCCGGTCGTTCTACCGGGCCAGCGCCCGTGACCCGCAGGGCGTCGCGGTACGCCGCCGGTTCGGGTTCAGCGCCGGCGTCCTGACCAGTTTCGAGGACGAGCACCTGGACCGGGGTGAGGAACTCGGCACCGCCAGCCGGATCCTCACCGCCGAGATCGAGCGCCCCCGCGTCGGCCCGATGCGGGACATCGTCGCCACCATCCAGCCCGAGCAGGACGAGCTGGTCCGGGCCGACCTGGCCGACTCGATCTGCGTCCAGGGCGCGCCGGGCACCGGCAAGACGGCGGTCGGGCTGCACCGCGCCGCGTACCTGCTCTACCTGCACCGGGAGCGGCTGCGCCGCTCCGGCGTGCTGATCGTCGGGCCGAACCGGGCGTTCCTGTCGTACATCGCGGCGGTGCTGCCCGCGCTCGGCGAGGTCGAGGTCGAACAGGCCACCGTCGAGGACCTGGTCACGCGGGTGCCGGTCCGTGCGGTCGACGAGCCGGCCGCCGCCGCGCTCAAGCACGACGTGCGGATGGCCGAGGTGCTGCGCCGGGCCGTCGACGCCCACATCGGTACGCCGACCGAGCCGATCATGGTCTCGGACGGCTCGTTCCGCTGGCGGATCGGGCTCGACCCGCTGCACCGGCTGGTCGCCGAGACGCGGCGGGAGGGGCTGCCCTACGCCGTCGGCCGGGAACGGGTCCGGGCGCGGGTGGTGGGCCTGCTGCAACGGCAGGCGGAGGCGCGCCGGGCGGAGTCACCGAGCGACGCCTGGCTGCGCCGGATGGGCCGGATCAAGCCGGTCACCGACCTGCTCGACGCGGTCTGGCCGGCGCTCACCCCGGACGGGCTGCTGCACCGGCTGCGCACCGACGCGGACGCGCTCGCCGCCGCTGCGGACGGCCTGCTCACGCCCGAGGAGCAGGAGTTGTTCCGCTCCGGCAAGGTCGGCCGCACCGCCAAGGCGACCCGGTGGACCGCCGCCGACGCGGTGCTCGTCGACGAGGTGGCCGGGCTGCTGGAGCGGCCCGCCGGCTTCGGGCACGTGGTGGTCGACGAGGCGCAGGACCTCTCCCCGATGCAGTGCCGGGCCATCGCCCGGCGCAGCGAGCACGGCTCGATCACGCTCCTCGGCGACCTGGCCCAGGGCACCGCGCCCTGGGCGGCCACCGACTGGCGCGAATCCCTGGCGCACCTGGGCAAGCCGGACGCGGCGGTGGTGCCGCTGAGCGTCGGCTTCCGGGTGCCGGCCGCCGTGGTGGCGTTCGCGAACCGGCTGCTGCCGGCGCTCGCCGTCGACGTACCCCCGGCCCGGTCGCTGCGCCACGACGGCGCGCTCGACGTGCGTACCGCCGAGGACCTGACGGCCGCGACGGTGGCGGAGGTGCGGGCGGCGCTCGCGCACGACGGCTCGGTCGGTGTGATCGCCGCCGACGACGCGGTCGACCGGCTCCGCGCGGCGCTCGCCGACGCGGGCGTCGAGACCGCGACCGCCGACGACGTCGAGGCCGCGGCGCGGGTCACCGTGGTGCCGGCGACGCTCGTCAAGGGCCTGGAGTACGACCACGTGGTGGTTGTCGAGCCGGCCGCGATCGTGGCCGCCGAGCCGCGTGGGCTGCACCGCCTCTACGTGGTGCTGACCCGGGCCGTGTCCCGGCTGGCGGTGCTGCACCGCGAGCCGCTGCCCGCGCCACTGGCCGGCTGACGCGGGCGGCCGGTCAGGCGGACAGGGCGGCGGCGATCCCGCGCAGCGGGCGACCCGACTCGGCGATCGGCACGGTGAAGGCCAGCCACGAGCCGTCGGTGAAGTCGACGCGCAGCCGTTTCGGGTTGAGCCGGTGCCAGCCCACCCGGGCCGAGGCGACCTCGGCGCGCGGCACCGACCGGACGACCGCGGTCCGCGCCACGGCCCGCTCGTCGTCCTCGCGGCTGGACAGCACCCTCATCGGGCCGCTCAGGCAGGCCAGGAGTCGCCGGTCGGTGACCGCCAGCACGACGTCGCGGACGGCCAGCTCCGGGTTGGGCGGGTTCAGCGCGTGACACAGCCGGGACGCGGTGGACCCGGCTGCCCCGCGCCCGGCGACGCCCCAGACCAACCGGTCCACCAACCGGTCGCCCCGGTCCCAGGCGACGAGCGGGGAGATCAGGTTCGACACCACCGCCCCGACGTGCACCCGCCCGGCGGGCGTTTCCGGCGTCGCCGGGTCCGGTGGCGGGGCCGGCTGGGCGCCGTGCGCGGGCCCGGCCTTCGCATGCGCCAGCACGCGTTCGCCCGGCTCGACGAGGCGGTCGATCCGGTCGCGGTAGCTGGTCTCGTCCATCGGCTCAGTATCGGTCGTGGCCGTGGCGGCCGTCGGCCCGGACCGGGTGACGCGCACCCCCCGGCACGGGGCGGTGCGACTGGCGTGGACACGGTAGACAGAGGAGGCACCTTCCTTCCGCCCGAGGAGTCCGCCGATGATCCTGGCCCGCGCCGAACAGGTGAGTCGCCGCTACGGCGAGGTGCTGGCGTTGGACCGGGTCGACCTGACCGTCCGGGCCGGGGAGCTGGTCGGCCTGCTCGGCCCGAACGGCGCCGGCAAGAGCACCCTGATCAACCTGCTGGTGGGGCTGCGCCGCCCCACGGCCGGGCGGCTCGCGCTGTTCGGCGGCGACCCGCGCGACCCGGCCAGCCGGCGACAGCTCGGGGTGACCCCGCAGGAGACCGGCCTGCCCGGCACGTTGCGGGTCGGCGAGGTGGTCGACTTCGTCTCCCGGCACTTCCCCGACCCGGTGCCCCGGGGTGAGCTGCTCGACCGGTTCGGCCTCGCCGACCAGGCGCGCCGGCAGACCGGCGGTCTGTCCGGTGGCCAACGTCGCCGGCTGGCGGTGGCGCTGGCCTTCGTCGGCCGGCCCCGGCTGGTGGTGCTGGACGAGCCGACCACCGGGTTGGACGTGGAGGCGCGGCACGCGCTCTGGGAGGCGATCCGCGGTTTCCACGCCGAGGGCGGCACGGTGCTGCTGAGCAGCCACTACCTGGAGGAGGTGGAGGCGCTCGCGCAGCGCGTGGTGGTGATCGGCCACGGGCGGGTGCTCGCCGACGACTCGGTCGCGGCCGTGCGCGGCATCGTCGGCGTACGCCGGGTCAGCCTGGTCGCCGACGACCTGCCGGCGCTGCCCGGGGTGGTCGCCACCGAGCGCGTCGACGGGCGGGTGCACCTGCTCACCACCGACGCCGACCAGCTCGTGCGGGACCTGGTCGCCGCCGGCGTGGCGTTCCGCGACCTGGAGGTCCGCCCCACCTCGCTGGAGGAGGCGTTCCTCGCCATCACGGCCGAAGACCGGCCCGCGCCCACCCCCGCCTAGGAGACCGCCGTGCCGCTCGCCCTCGTCCACGCCCGCTACCAGCTCCTGGAGATCCTCCGGATCCCGGTGGCGGTGGTCGGCAGCGCGTTCTTCCCCGCCGCCGCGATGCTCTTCTTCGTGGTGCCGTTCGCCGGGGACGACTCCGCCGGGGCCACCTACGCCACCGCCGCCATGGTCACGTTCGCGGTGATGAGCGCCAACATCTTCCAGTACGGCGTGGGCGTCGCCGAGGACCGCGACCAGCCCTGGAACCCGTACACCCGGACCCTGCCGGCCGGGTCGGCACCGCGGCTGGCCGGGCGGATCCTGGCCGGCCTGGTGCTGACGTACCTGTCGATGGTTCCGGTGGTGGTGATCGCCGCGGTGGCGACCGCGGCCCGGGTGACCGCGCCGCAGTTCCTGCTCGGGCTCGGCGCGGTCGCGGTGATCTCGGTGCCGTTCACGCTGCTCGGCCTCTCGATCGGCTACTCCCTGCCGAGCAAGGCGGCGATCGTGGTGGCGCAGGTGGTCTTCTTCCCGCTCGCGTTCGGCGGCGGCCTGCTCTCCGGGCCGGACGACGCGCCCGGCTTCATCAAGGCGATCGCCCCCTATCTGCCGACCCGGGGCGCCGTCGAGCTGATGTGGGCGGCGGTCACCGACTGGCGGCCGGATCCCCGGGCGCTGGTGATGCTCGTGGTCTGGGTGGTGGCGCTCGCCGCGGTGGCCGGTTGGGCATACCGGCGGGACGAGGGTCGCCGCTTCAGCTGACCTTTTGTCCGGTTCCGGCCCGGGGGTCGATCCGACGGTGCCACGATGCCGGCAGGCGGGCCAGTGGGGGCCGCCCCGGCGAGAGGGGCAACCGTGAACGGCGTCGAGCCCGGCACGCCCTGCTGGACCGACCTGGCCACCCCCGGCCTGGAGGACGCGAGACGGTTCTACCCGCAGCTGTTCGGCTGGACCGGGCGGGTCTCGACCGAGCCGGACGCCGGCGGCTACACGGTCTTCCTCAAGGACGGCAGGGCCGTCGCCGGCGCCGGCCCGCCCGCCACACCGGACCAGGTGCCGATCTGGTCGACGTACGTGGCGACCGACGACGCCGATCTGGTGGCCACCCGGGTGGAGGCGGCCGGCGGTCAGGTGGTGGTCTCCCCGTTCGACGTCGCCGGGCAGGGCCGGATGGCGGTGCTCGCCGACCCGGCCGGCGCGGTGTTCAGCGTCTGGCAGCCGATGGCGATGCGCGGCGCGGAGTTGTTCAACGCGCCCGGCGCCATGTGCTGGAACGAACTGGTCACCCCCGACCCGGAGGGCGCGCGGGAGTTCTACGCGCTGGTGTTCGGCTGGCACGCCGAGGAACGACCGACCGGGCCGGTCCCCTACGTCGGGTGGCGCTGCGGCGCCCGCATCGTCGCCGGCATGCTGCCGCAGGCGGAGCCGCTGCCGGCCGACCTGCCGGCGTACTGGACGGTCTACTTCGCGGTGGCGGACGCGGACGCCACGGCGGCCCGGGCCGCCGAACTGGGCGGCACCATCCTCGTCCCGCCCCGCGACAACCCGGCCGGCCGCTCCGCCGCCCTCCGCGACCCCGGGGGCGCACTCTTCTCCGTCTCCGCCCTCCGCTGACCGCCCGCGTGTAAGGAGGGGCCCCCTCTTAACAGGTGGCGTTAAAAGGGGGCCCCTCCTCTACCGGAGGCGTTAAGAAGGGGCCCTTCCTTCTACCGCCGGCGGAGCGGGACCACGTGCGGCCCGTGCGGACCGGGGATGACGCGCACGTGGGCGCGGTAGTGGCGGGCCAGGAGCGACTCGGTGAGCACCTCCTCGGGCGGGCCGGCCGCGGCCACCCGGCCGTCGGCGAGCAGGACGAGGCGGTCGGCGTACTCGCCGGCGATGGAGAGGTCGTGCATGGTGGCGAGCACGGTCAGGTCGTGCTCCCGGCGGAGCTGGTCGACCAGTTCCAGCACCTCCTGCTGGTGCCCGATGTCCAACGCGCTCGTCGGCTCGTCGAGCAGCAGCAGCGTGGCGCCCTGGGCCAGGGCCCGGGCGAGGAAGACGCGCTGCCGCTCCCCGCCGGACAGGGTGGCCAGCTCACGCCGGCCGAATCCGCCCAGGTCCAGCCCGTCCAGCACGTCGTGGACGGTGGCGAGGTCGGCGGCCGACTCGCGGCCCAGCGGCGGGATGTACGGGGTGCGCCCGAGCAGCACGTAGTCGAAGACCGACATGCCGGCCGGCACCACCGGGGACTGCGCCACGGTGGCCACCACCCGGGCCCGGTCGCGGCGGCGCAGCGCGCGGATCGGCGTACCGAAGAGGGAGACCTCGCCGTCGCCGGCGAGCAGGCCGCCGACGGCGCGCAGCAGGGTCGACTTGCCGGCGCCGTTGGGTCCGATGACGGTGACCCACTCGCCCACCGCGACGGTGAGGTCGACGCCGGCCAGGATCGGGCTGCCACCCAGCTCGACCCGCAGGTCCCGGACCCGCACCGCGGCGGCGGGCCCGGCCTCCCCGGGGTGCGGCCGCGGGGGTCGCAGACCCGGGCTCATTGCCCGACCCGGCGGGCGGTACGCAGGATCAGGACGAAGAACGGGCCGCCGAGCACGGCGGTGACCACGCCGATCGGGATCTCGGCCGGGGCGGCGGCGGTGCGGGCGACCACGTCGGTCAGGGCGAGGAACGCGCCGCCGAAGAGCATCGACAGCGGCAGGATCACCCGGTGGCTGGCGCCGGCGAGCAGCCGGACGGTGTGCGGCACGATGATGCCGACGAAGCCGATCAGGCCGGACGCGGACACGGCGGCGGCGGTGCCGAGCGAGGCGGCGGCGATCAGCAGGTAGCGGGAGCGCTGCGGGTGCAGCCCGAGGCTGGCCGCCTCGTCGTCGCCGACGGAGAGCACGTCCAGCTCGCGCCGGTGCAGCAGCACCACCACGGCGGTGAGCACGAAGTAGGGCAGGACCAGCCACACGTCGTGCCAGCCGGCGGTGGCCAGCCGTCCGAGCAGCCAGGAGTAGACCTGCTGGATGGTGTCGGAGTGCTGTTGCAGCAGGTAGGTCTGCCCGGCGGAGAAGAACGCCGAGACCGCCACCCCGGCCAGGATCAGGGCGGCCGGGGAGCGGTCCCGCCCGCCGGCTGCGCCCAGCAGGTACGTCAGCACGACCGCGCCGAGCGAGCCGACGAACGCGGCGAGCGGGATGGTGACCGGCAGCCCGGTCAGCGCGCCGCCGGCCCCGGCGCCGAGCACGATCGCCACGGTGACCGCGAACCCGGCCCCGGCGGCCACGCCGAGCAGGTACGGGTCGGCCAGCGGGTTGCGGAAGACGCCCTGGTAGCAGCCGCCGGCCAGGGCGAGCAGCGCGCCGACGAGCAGCCCGAGGACGACCCGGGGCAGCCGCAGCTCGACGACGATGGCGACCTCCCGCTCGGTGAGCCCGCTGTCCAGGTGCACTCCGGGCAGCAGGTTGAGCAGTTCGGCCGCGACGCTGCCGGGCGGCAGGTTGACCGGACCGAGCGAGACGCCGGCCACCAACGCGACGAGCACCGCCGCGAATCCGGCGAGCAGCCAACGTTTACGCAGCCCGGCCGGCCGGGTCGGGGCCGCCACCACGCCGGGCCGTGGCCGGCCTCGGCGAGGTCGGGGCAGCCGACCGGCCGGCCGGGGCGCGTCGGGCGTCCCGGCCGGCGCGGCGTCCACCGGTCGAAGGGCCACGGTCAGGCCGGGACCTTGGCGGTGGCGTCGACGATCACCTTGAGCAGGTCGACCACGCGGGGGCCCCAGCGCGACGCGATGTCGTCGTCCAGCGCGACGATCTGGCCGTTCTTCACGGCGGCCACGCCGGCCCAGCCGCTGCGCGCCTTGACCGTGTCGGCGGTCTGCTGGCAGCACTTGGTGTCGGCGAGGAAGACGAAGTCGGGGTTCGCCTTGACGATGACCTCCTGGGACAGCTGCGGGTAGCCGCCGTTCTTCCCGTCGGCGTCGGCCGGGTCGGCGATGTTCTCCAGGCCGGCGAGCGCGTAGATGGTGCCGATGAACGTCTTGCTTGTCGCGCTGTACAGCTCCGGGCCCAACTCGTGGTAGTAGGTCAGCTTCTCGGCGCGCTTGGGCAGGTCCTTGGTGAGCGCGGTGATGTCGTCCTTCATCTTCCGCACCACGGCGTCCGCCTCGGCCGGGTGGCCGGTGAGCTTGCCCAGGTCGGTGAGCTGCCGGTAGGTGTCGTCGAGCGTGCTCGCGGCCGGGGCGAGCAGCACCGGGATCTTCAGCGCGACAAGCTGACTGGCGATCTTGTTGGTGTCGTTGGCGATCACCACGAGATCGGGGTTCTTGCCGGCGATGGCCTCGGCGTTGGGCTGGTAGCCGGAGAGGTCGCTCTTCGGGGCGTCCGCCGGGTAGTTGGACTGGTCGTCGACGGCGGTGACCTGCTTGCCCGCGCCGATGGCGAAGAGCATCTCGGTCGAGGTCGGCGAGAGCGAGACGATCTTCTCCGGCCGCTTCTCCAGCGTCAGGTTGCCCACGCTGACCGGGAACGAGCCACCCGAGCCGCCTGCGGCCGGGGTGTCGGTGGCGGTCTTCTCGGCGCAGCCGGCGAGCAGCAGCGCGCCGGCCGCGAGCGCGGTGGCGAAGAGCCGGGGGGTACGTCGGGACATCGGTCCTCCTGTCGGTCGAGGAGTGTGGTGCTTCGCCGACAGGAGGAAGGCCCGTCCGCGAGGCGCCCTTCCTCGAGAGCGCGTGTCGCGACCGGGCCGCAGGCGACCTGGCTCGTCCCACGTACGGCGGCGTCGGCGGGAGGCCGACGCCGCGCGTACGGGGCATCACAGTTGCGGGACAGCGCCGGTTTCGCACCGGCTTCGCTGTGGCACGGTCGGTGCCACGGTAGCGCACGGGCGGTGAAGATCACCCGGACGGGCGGGGTGGGTGGGGACCCCGGCGGGGGTGGGACCGGGGTCCCCACCTCGTGGTGAGGTCAGCAGTACTGGCTCTGCTTGTTGATCGCCCGGTACGGGCAGTCGGCGTACTCGGACAGCAGCAGCACGGCGTCCCGGTTGCGCGAGGTCTGCGCCGGGATCACCTCGTCGGGCGGGTAGAAGCCGCCGCCGGAGGCCGAGCCGGGGTACATCTCGAAGGTGTACGCCCAGATCCTGTGGGTGCCCCACATCCAGTCGATGCTGGTGCCGTCCGCGATGTAGAGGTCGCTGGACTGCTCCGGGGTGTAGCCGTTGGTCGCCGCCATCTGCCGGCCGATGGTGGCGAAGGTGTTGTACTGGTCGGCGTTCATCCCGGTGGCGGTGTTGCTGTACGTGTAGCCGTACGGCCAGAGCACCAGCTGCGAGTAGGTGTGGAAGTCGATGTTCGCCTTGATCTGCTGCACGCCGCCGACGACGCGGCTGTTGACGAAGGTGCGCAGCGCCGCGGTCTCCGGCGCGGAGAAGGCGGACGGGCCACGGTAGGTGTCCGACGACTTCGAGCCGGACGAGCCGCCGCAGCAGCCCCACTGGTAGCTCCAGTTGCGGTTCAGGTCGGTGCCGACGTACGAGGAGCCGCTGTTGGGCTGCCGGTTCTTCCGCCAGGAGCGGTAGGAGCCGGTGGCGATGTCGTACTCGCTGCCGTCCGGGTTGACCGTGGGGACGATCCAGATCTCCCGGGAGTTGACGATGGTGGTGATCCGGGAGTCGGTGCCGTAGTTGTCGGTGAACAGGTTGAGCAGGTAGATCGCCATCTCGACGGTCAGGTGCTCGCGGGCGTGCTGCTGGGCGTTGAACAGGATCTCCGGTTCGCTCTCGTCGGTGCCGACGTTGTCGGAGATCTTCACCGCCATCAGGTCCCGGCCCTGGTAGGAGGTGCCGATGCTGAGCTTGCGGGCGATGCTCGGGTGGTCGGCGACGACCTTGTTCACCACCGCGGTCAGCTCGGCGTAGTCGTGGTAGTTGGAGTCGGCCGGCGGGAAGGCGTACGCGGTCGCGCCGCCGGCCGGCGCCGGGGCGACGTCCTTCTCCAGCCGGAAGCCGAGCCGGGTGATCGCGGCGGCCTCGGCGCGGGTGGCCGTGACGTGCAGCACACCGTGCTCGGAGTAGTCGATCGCGGCTCCGGTGCGGGCGACCGCGCTGCGGTCCGCGAGCGTACGCGGGCCGAGCACCCGGTAGGCGACGGCGGCCGGTTCACCGGACCGCTCCGGGGCCGGGCGGGCGGCGGCCGGTCCGGCGGCCGCGGTGACGAGGATCAGGCCGACGGCGGCGGCGAGCGCCAGCCGGCGGCGGAGCGGGGACGTGCGGAAGGCCATCGACAACCTCCTGGGGGTACGGGAGATCCCGTTGTCCGCACACTTCACCAGCAGTCACATGGTCATATCAACATCTGTCTTTCTACGGGGGCATCCCGACCGGATCGTCACGTCGGCAATGATTTTCCATGCCTGAACATCTGGCGAAACTTCCCGCCAAGCGCGACAGTGAACGGCAACGATGCCGTTTCCCTGTGGAGCTGCCATGTTCGGAAGACCCCTGCGCGCGGTCGCCCTCGCCGGCCTCACCGCGCTCACCCTCCTCGGCACCAGCGCACCGGTCCAGGCACACGCGCCGCGGCCGGGCGTCACCCACGACGAACAGATCACGTTCCAGGAGTTCTCCCGCTACCCCGACTGGCGCGGCGGGTCCCACCAGGGCACCCGGGCCGTCCCGGGCCGCCACCCCGCGCTGACCCTCGCCCGGCCCGCCGGCACCACCGAGTTCACCGACGAACACACCGGCACGACCCGGACCTGGGAGTACGCCACCTGGACCTCGCCCGAGCGGCGGATCGGGTTCGACGCCACCGAGCTGGTCGCGTCGTGGAACGCCAGCACCCCGGCCGGCACCTGGATCCAGGTCGAGCTGCACGGCACCTACAACACCGGGGCACAGACCCCGTGGTACGTCATGGGCCGCTGGGCCTCCGGCGACCAGGACATCAAGCGCGCCACGCTGGACGGCCAGGGTGACCCCTGGTCGAGCATCTGGACCGACACGTTCTCGATCGACGACGCGGCGGCCGGGGTGCTGCTGCGCTCGTACCAGCTCCGGCTCACCCTCTACCGTGCGCCCGGGCAGGCCGCCGCGCCGCAGGTCCGGATGGTCGGCGCGATGGCCTCGAACGTGCCGGACCGGTTCACCGTCACCCCGAGCCGGGGTGGCATCGCCTGGGGCACCGAGCTGGCCGTGCCGCGCTACTCGCAGAACGTCCACATCGGGGAGTACCCGGAGTACGACGGCGGCGGCGAGGCCTGGTGCTCCCCGACCTCCACCGAGATGGTGGTCGAGTACTGGGGTCGCAAGCCCTCCGCCGAGGACACCGCCTGGGTCGACCCCTCCTACCCCGACCCGACCGTCGACCACGCCGCCCGGATGACCTACGACCACGAGTACGAGGGCGCCGGCAACTGGCCGTTCAACACCGCCTACGCGGCCGGCTTCCCCGGCCTGGAGGCACGGGTCACCCGACTGCACTCGCTGGACGAGGCCGAGCGCTTCGTCAAGGCCGGCATCCCGGTGGTCACCTCGCAGTCGTTCCTGGCCAGCGAGCTGGACGGGGCCAACTACGGCACCTCCGGGCACCTGTTCGTGATCGTCGGCTTCACCGCCGACGGTGACGTGATCGTCAACGACCCCGCGTCCTCCTCCAACGAGGCGGTCCGCAACGTCTACCAGCGCGAACAGTTCGAGCAGATCTGGCTGCGCACCAAGCGGTACCGGGCCAACGGCACGGTGGCCTCCGGCTCCGGCGGCATCGCGTACCTGATCAAGCCGACCGACCGGTGGTGGCCGGTGGTCCCGGGCTCGACCAACTGGTGACCCGGACCGGGGCCCGGCGCGTTCCCCGCGCCGGGCCCCGGTGCGTCGCGATCAGAGGGACGGGGCGAACGAGACAGGCTCGCCCTCGGGCTTGGCGCGGCGGTTCCGCACCGCCCGGACGATGATCACCAGCCACGCCACGAGCGCGGCGACGCCGGCCAGGGTCAGACCGGTGACCAGCAGGTACGTCGACCCGCCGGTGGTGGAGAAGACGCCGGCCCGTGCGCCGGTGTCCCGCGCCGGGGCGGTCGCGCCCACGGCGAGGCCGTCCGGGGCGTCGTAGAGGATGACGTCGGCGCGCCGGGCGTCACCCTGGTCGGCGGCGAAGGTGCCGCGCCACTCGCAGTTGCGCCGGCCGCAGTCCTCGTACACCGCGGTGAACGTGCCCGCGGTGCCGCCGCCGTTGTGCGCCTGCCAGGTGGGCAGCAGGTCGGTGGCACCCATCATCAGCCCGATGCCGGCGATCACCGGCAGGCCGATCCAGACGAACACCTTGGTCCGCCATCCGTCGATCTTGTTCAGGAAACTCACGGCGGCTGACCCTAGCGGCCGGGTCGGGCGGCCGCTGCCCCGTTTCCGGGCGGGCGGCGTTCAGCCGTCCCGGCGCTCGCCCTCCGGCCCGGCCTGGTCGTCGCCGGCAAGCGCGGACCGCAGCCGGTCCTTCTCCGCGCGGCGACGCTCCGACGCGTCGGCCATCTCCCCGGCCATCTCGTCCCGCCAGCCCTTGAGCAGGAAGAACGACAGCGCGGCGGAGAACACCAACGCCAGCATCAGCCGCAGGAACATGTTCATGTCGACGAACCAGAGGGCTGCCAGCACGGCGACGAACAGCCCGATCCGGCCCAGCGTGTACTTGACCGCCGCGCTCATGCCCGCAATTCCCACTCTCTCCGCGCCTCAGCCCGTCCGCCGGGCCAGCCAGTGCACGCCATGAAACCAGATGACCGCGTAGACCACGGTGAACACCGCCGCGGCCAGCGCGCCGGTGAACAGCGCCGGCAGCCCGGCGGCCAGCCCGGCCACCAGCAGACCGGCGAGGACGCCGACCGCGATGCCGACCAGGGCGGCCAGCACCCGGGCCGCACCGAACTCCCACGCCCGGAAGTCGTCCCAGAACAGCCAGAGCGGCAGGATCACCGCCAGCCACCCGTTGGTGCGCCCGAACCCGCCGTCGCCCAGGGTGGCGAACGCCCACTCGAAGAGCAGCAGCGCCAGCAGCCCGATCACCAGGCCGGCCAGCGTCACCCCGAGCAGGTCGCCGAGGGTGAGGATGCGCCCCTCGGCGTCCCGCCGGGGAAACGCGCGCTGCTGCTCCTGCGTGCTCATCGCCGGGTCAGGCCCAGACCTGCTGCGGCTCGGAGCGGCGCTCGGCCATCGACGGCGCGGCGTCGTACTCGCGGACGGTCTCGTAGCGGGTGTTCCGCTCGACCGGCCGGAAGCCCGCGTCCCAGATCAGGTGGAGCAGGTCGTCCCGGTGCATGGTGTTCGGCGTCCCGTACGAGTCGGCGTCGTGGGTGATCTTGTATTCGACGACCGAACCGTCCAGGTCGTCCACGCCGAAGTTGAGCGAGAGCTGGGCGACCGAGAGCCCGTGCATGACCCAGAAGCACTTGACGTGCGGGACGTTGTCGAACAGCAGCCGGGAGACCGCGAACGTCTTGAGCGACTCGGCCGGCGAGGCCATCGTGGTCTGGGCCTGGATCCGGTTGCGGACCTTGCCGTCCGCCGAGTCGACGAAGTCGTGCTGGTAGCGCAGCGGGATGAAGACCTGGAAGCCCCCGGTCTCGTCCTGCAGCTCACGCAGCCGCAGCACGTGGTCGACCCGGTGCCGGGGCTCCTCGATGTGGCCGTAGAGCATGGTCGACGGCGTCTTCATGCCCTTGGCGTGGGCCAGCCGGTGGATCCGCGACCAGTCCTCCCAGTGGCAGTTGTGGTCGACGATGTGCTGCCGGACCTCCCAGTCGAAGATCTCGGCGCCACCACCGGTCAGCGACTCCAGGCCGGCGTCCATCAGCTCGTCGAGGATCGCGTCGGCGTCAAGCCCGCTGATCTTCTCGAACCACTGCACCTCGGTCGCGGTGAACGCCTTGAGGTTGACCTTCGGCAGCGCGGCCTTCAGCTCGCGCAGCACCTTGGGGTAGTAGCGCCAGGGCAGCGTCGGGTGCAGGCCGTTGACGATGTGCAGCTCGGTGAGCTGCTCGTCCTCCATCTCCTTGGCCTTGCGCACCGCCTCGTCGATGCGCATCGTGTAGGCGTCCTTCTCGCCCGGCTTGCGCTGGAACGAGCAGTACGCGCACGAAGCGGAGCAGACGTTCGTCAGGTTGAGGTGCCGGTTGACGTTGAACATCACCCGGTCGCCGTTGAGCTCCGTACGCCTGTGGTGGGCGAGCCGGCCCAGCCACGTCAGGTCGTCGCTGGCGTAGAGGGCGATGCCGTCCTCGCGGGTCAGCCGCTCCCCCGCGTAGACCTTCGCTTCGAGCTCGCGCTTGAGTCCGGCGTCCATCCGAAAGCCACGTCCTTCCACCTGGGGTACCGATCGAGCGTACGTCGCGGGCCGGACGGACCGCCCACGCGGTCGGCGGCAGCGACCCGGTTCACCTCCGGTCACGCTCCGCACATCGACATCGCTGCGTCGGTGAGGTAAGACAGGGTGGGGCGGAACACACACCGGGGCCGTCCTGTCCCAACACGCCCACGACGCGTGGCGCGCACCAGACCGGACGGGGAGCGGAATGGTCGACAGCACCAAGGCCCGACGGCGACGAGGTCGGCAGCCGGTGATCTCACCGGTCCTGCGCCCGGCGCTCTGGTCCGCCCTCCTGGGGGCGGTCGCGGCCGCGGCGCTCGCCACACCCGCCTGGGCCGACCCGCTGCCCGACACCGTCCCCAGCACCGGCTCCCGCCCGCAGGTCACCGGCACGCTCCAGCTCCCCACCGCGCCCGGCGCGGTCCCCGGCCAACCCGGCGCGGTTCCGGGCC
>NZ_CADEAU010000014.1 GCF_902825405.1 Micromonospora maritima
CCTGCGCGCACCGGCGTCCGGCGCAGCCGCAGGGCCGCGTAGAGCGCGGCGACGAGCACCGGCGCCGCGGCGCTGAACACGACGACCGGAAGCCCGCCCCGCCAGGCGTAGAGCCCCGCCCCGAGCAGCGGCGCGACCAGCTTCGTACCCTCCTGGGCGCTGGAGCGCCAGCCGTTGACGTCGGCGAGCCGCGCGGGGTCCAACGCCGCCGGCAGCAGGGCGGTCTCGCCCGCATCGACCAGCACGTAGCCGACGCCGTACGCGAGCGAGACGACGAAGATCAGCCAGGCCTGGTCCGGGCCGCGGACGGCGAGCAGGCTCAGCAGGACGACGGCCAGCGCGAGGTTCACCCCGATGACCAGCGGTCGCCGGGGTGCCCGGTCGAGCAGCCCGCCGAGCCACGGCCCGGCCAGCACCGGTGCGTAGACGCACAGCCCGGCGAGCGCGGCCAGGCCGGTGGACCCGGTCAGGTCGAGGATCCAGATGCCCGCGACCAGCGCCATGGCGCCGCCGCCGAGCCCGGACAGCAGGGAGACGGCCACGAACAGGACGGCGTTGCGGCGCACGAGCCCTCCAGGGTTGAGCGGAGAAGGCTCATATCGTCCGGCGTTGAGTCATCCGCAGGCAATGCTGTCGAACCATGTCAATGATTGATTGACAGCGCCGCGGCGATCCGGCCGGCCGCCTCGCGGGCGGGCACCGGCAGTTGCGGCCCGACCTCGGCCAGGTCCCCGACGAGGTACGCGGCGAGCGCGTACAACGAACCCGGCGCGGCGGCGTCGAGGGCCGTGCCGGTGGTGCGCCGGACCAGCGGCGCCCGACGGAAGCGGTCGTCCCACCGGCGGTCCGCCTCGATCCAACGGTGCAGGTCCGACACGGCGGCCCGGATCGTCGCGACATCGGGAGCGCAGGCCCGGTCGCGGCGCGCCAGCCGCGACCGGCGGGCCTCGACGAGACGCTGCCGGCGCTGCTCGGCGGCCTGCCTGCTGCCGAGCCCCAGCGCGCCGGCGATCGCGGCCCAGGTGGCCCCGTCGTGCCGGGCCCGGTCGATCAGCTCCAGCTCGTGTTCGTCGAGCGCGGCCCGGGCCGCGGCGACCTCGGACAGGTGGGTCGGCTCGGGAGTCATCTGTCAACGATACGTTGACGTTCGACCGTTCTCGTCGGTCCTTCGGTGGGGCGGGACGTGGATGCGGAACCCGGCCGGCGGGCGGGGACGGCTCAGCGCGGCGGTGACAGGTAGAGGCCGGTCCGGCACCCGGTCTCGCCCGGCTCGAGCCAGATCCGGTCGTACCCGGGTTCCTCGATCCGGCCGGTGGCCGTGCGCACCAGCAGCAGGCACTCCCGCTCGGCCGGCACCCCGACCGCGGCGACCAGTGCGCCACCCTGTGCCGCCGTGTCGACAGTGATCCACTCCTGCGGGAACGCCGTCCGCACGGCGCCCGCCAGCGTCTCCGGCCGGGCGGACCGCAGCACCGCCGTCAGCCGCTTGCGTCCGTCCGCCGGCAACGCCGGCACCGGAGCGGCGCTCGGCGTCGGCGGTGCGGCCCCGGGCGGGCAGTCGATCTCCCGGTAGGACGTGTGGCGGTAGAGCCGGAGCTCGTAGCGGAAGCACACCGTGGCCGCCCCGGCGCTCCGGCCGCGGGCGCCGATGACCCTCACCGGCGCCTCGTCGAGGGTCACCACGAAGCGGACGTCGATCGTGGCCCGCTCGTCCCCGGAGACCCGACCCGACCAGGCCATGGCCTCCCGGCGGACGGTCGATCCGTCGCCCGGAGCCGCCGTCCCGGACTCCCCGAGGACCTCGGTGGCGGTGATCGATGCGGCGTCCCGCGGCCGGTCACGGTGCCCCAGCGCCTGGTTGAGGCGCTCTGCCTCGTCCGCCGCCTGCGACCGCGCCGCGACGTCGCCGCTCTGCTCGCCGCACCCGGCCGGTGCGAGCGTGACCGCCAGCGCGGCGCCGAGAAGCCGTGCGATCCGCCGTCGTCCGACCGGTCGGTACGTCTCACCTCCGGTGCCCCCGCCCACGGTGACACCGTACCGCCGACCCGCCGGTGTGGACCGGCCTCGGGGCGGTCGGGCGTCGGCGCCGTGGCCCGCCGCGACCGGGGGAACCGGTCCGTCGTCGGGCCGCCGGACGCCACGGCTGTGCCCCGGCTTCGGCGAAGACACCAGGGCGTACACTGACGTTGATCTCGCGCCGGATGCCGCCGGCGCCTGTCGGCTGCCGGGCGTGGCGGTGGGATTGCGGGGAGGGTGAGTGCCGTGCGTGGTCCCGCGATGACCGATGTGGCCCGCCTCGCGGGCGTCTCCCACCAGACCGTGTCGCGGGTGTTGAACGGGCATCCGAACGTCCGCGAGCAGACGCGGTTGCGGGTCCAGGCGGCCATCACGGAACTGGGCTACCGGCCCAACCGCGCGGCGCGCGCGCTGGTGACCGGCCGGTCGCAGGTGATCGGCGTGGTCGCCCAGAACACCACGCTCTACGGGCCGGCGTCGCTGCTCGCCGCGCTGGAGCAGACCGCCGCCGAGGAAGGCTTCGCGGTCACCGTCGCCAGCGTGCGCGACCTGGACCGGGTGTCCATCTCGGCGGCCGTCGAGCGGCACCTGGCGCATCGGGTGGCGGGCATCGTGGTGATCGCTCCGGTCGAGTCGGCCGGGGAGGCGCTGGAGCACCTGCCCAAGGACGTGCCGCTGGTGACCGTCGACGGCGATCCGCGCCGACCGGTCCCGCTGGTGACCGTCGACCAGGTCAGCGGCGCGCGGGAGGCGACGCGCCACCTCCTGGACGCGGGACACCGGACCGTGTGGCACGTCTCCGGGCCGGCCGACTGGTTCGACAGCGCCGGGCGCATCGAGGGCTGGCGCGAGGCGCTGGCGGCGGCCGGCGCCGAGGTGCCGCCGCCGATACCGGGCGACTGGTCGGCCGCGTCGGGCTACCGGTGCGGGCAGATGCTGGCCCGGATGCCCGAGGTGACCGCGATCTTCACCGCGAACGACCACCTGGCACTGGGCGTCCTGCGCGCGTTGCACGAGTACGGCAGGCGGGTGCCCGACGACATCAGCCTGGTGGGCTTCGACGACGTGCCGGAGGCGGCCTACTTCATCCCGCCGCTGACCACCGTCCGGCCGGACTTCGACGCGGTGGCCCGGGCGAGCCTCGACCTGCTGCTGGCGCAGATCGAGTCCGACACCGTCGGCGAGCTGCGCCAGACCATCGCGCCCACGCTGGTTCCTCGGCGCAGCGTCGCCGCCCCACGCGACTGACCGGGCCGGCTCGGACGGCCTCCGCCGTCCGGGCCGGCGACGCATGAGGGACGACCGGCCGACGGTCGGAACGTGGGCCTCGACCCCACCGGTCCTCGGTGGACCGTCACCGGCCTGATCCTGCCCGCATCCTCCCGGCCGGACCCCGGGTCGCTCCAGTGTGACCGCTCACAGCGGACCAGCGGTGCGGCCGGTCGCGGCGGGCGGTCCCGGCGACTCGCGCCCGAGGGCTGCCGTGGTTCGGCGGTTCCGCGTCGGTGCGCTCACGGTTAGCGCTAACAGACGTGGATCACCCGGCAAGTGCAGGTGGAGCCGGCACTGTGCGGCAATTGTTGTGAACGTTCACAGCCATCGATGGCTGGAGTGGGGCGAGCCGGGTCGGCCCGGATGACCGCGCTGTTACCGCTTTGTTGCGCAGACATCTTGACCGGTGTTGATGTGAGCGCTAACAATGTGGGCCACGGCACGTGGAGGTGGAGATGAGGGGTCTGGACGGGCCGGGGGACCGGTACGTCGTCGGGGTCGACTTCGGCACCCTGTCGGGACGGGCGTTGGTGGTGCGGGTCGACGACGGCGCGGAGCTCGGCACGGCGGTGCACGAGTACCGGCACGGCGTGATCGAGACCGCCCTGCCGGGCGCGGTCGAGCCGCTGCCGCCGGACTGGGCCCTGCAGGACCCGGACGACTACCGCGAGGTGCTGCGCCGGGCGGTCCCCGCCGCGGTGGCCGCCGCCGGGATCGATCCGGGGCGCGTGATCGGCATCGCGACCGACTTCACCGCCTGTACGGTCCTGCCGTCGCTGGCCGACGGCACCCCGCTCTGCGAGGTCCCCGAACTGCGCGACCGGCCGCACGCGTGGCCGAAACTGTGGAAGCACCACGCCGGGCAGCCGCAGGCCGACCGGATCAACGCGCTCGCCCACGAGCGCGGCGAGCCGTGGCTCGGCCGTTACGGCGGCAAGATCTCCGCCGAATGGCAGTTCGCCAAGGGCCTCCAGCTCCTGGACGAGGACCCGGCCACCTACCGCCGGGCCGGGCGGTTCATCGAGGCCGCCGACTGGATCGTGCAGCAACTGTGCGGCGTGGAGACGCGCAACCTCTGCACCGCCGGTTACAAGGGCATCCACCAGGACGGCCGCTACCCGTCGCGGGAGTTCCTCGCGGCGCTGGACCCGGACTTCGCCGACTTCGTCGGCAAGCTGGACGGCCCGTTGCTGCCGATGGGCGCCCGGGCCGGTTCGCTCACCGCCGAGGCCGCCGCGTGGACCGGGCTCCCCGAGGGCATCGCGGTCGCCGTCGGCAACGTGGACGCCCACGTGACCGCCGCCTCCGCCCAGGCCCTGGAACCGGGCCACCTGGTCGCCATCATGGGCACCTCCACGTGCCTCGTGGTCAACGGCGCCGACCTGGTCGAGGTGCCGGGGATGTGCGGCGCCGTCGAGGGCGGGCTCAGCCCCGGCGCCTGGGGCTACGAGGCCGGGCAGAGCGGGGTCGGCGACATCTTCGGCTGGTTCGTCGAGCACGCCGCACCGGCCGGCGTGGCCTCGCACGAGCGGCTCTCCGAACTGGCCGAGGCACAACCCGTCGGTGCGCACGGTCTGATCGCGCTCGACTGGTGGAACGGCAACCGCTCACTGCTGGTCAACCACGACCTGAGTGGCCTCGTCGTCGGCCTGACGCTGGCCACCCGGCCGCAGGACGTCTACCGCGCGCTGCTGGAGTCCACCGCGTACGGCACCCGGATGATCGTCGAGGCTCTCGTCGAGGCCGGCGTGCCGGTCCGGGAGCTGGTGGTCGCGGGCGGCCTGACCAGCAACCGGTTGCTGATGCAGATCTACGCCGACGTGCTGGACCGCCCGCTGGGCGTCATCGGCTCCACCCAGGGCCCCGCGCTGGGCTCGGCCATCCACGCCGCGGTGGCCGCCGGGGCGTACCCGGACGTCTACGCCGCGTCGCGCGTGATGGGCCGGGTGGACCGCGACGTCTACCGGCCCGATCCGCGGCGGGCCCGCGCCTACGACGCGCTCTACGCCGAGTACCGGCACCTGCACGACCACTTCGGGCGCGGCGGCAGCGACGTGATGGCCCGGCTGCGGGCGATCCGCAACGCCGCCGTCGACGGCGCGGCGGCGTCGACTTCGGCGCCGGTGGAGGTGCTCGCATGAGCGAACGCACCGAGCGAAGCGAGGGCCGTGAGGGCATGCCTGGTCGGCCCCGCATGAGCGAACGCACCGAGCGCAGCGAGGGCATGCCCGGTCGGCCCCTTATGGGCGGTCGATCCGACGAGCAGATCTGGCGGATCCGGGAGGACGTGGCCCGGCTGCACGCCGAACTCACCCGCTACCGTCTGGTCGCCTGGACCGCGGGCAACGTCTCGGCCCGGGTGCCCGGCCGCGACCTGATGGTGATCAAACCGAGCGGCGTCGACTACGACGACCTCGCGCCGGAGAACATGGTCGTCTGCGATCTCGACGGCGTCGCGGTGGAGGGCGACCTCTCGCCGTCCAGCGACACCGCCGCCCACGCCTACGTCTACCGGGCCATGCCGGAGGTGGGCGGCGTGGTCCACACGCACAGCGGCTACGCCACCGCCTGGGCGGCACGTGGTGAGCCGATCCCGTGCCACCTCACCGCCCAGGCCGACGAGTTCGGCGGCGAGATTCCGGTGGGCCCGTTCGCACTGATCGGCGGCGACGACATCGGCAAGGGGATCGTGGAGACGCTCGCCGGGCACCGTTCGCCGGCCGTGCTCATGCGCAACCACGGTGTCTTCACCATCGGTCGGGACGCCCGCGCCGCGGTCAAGGCGGCGGTGATGTGCGAGGACGTCGCCCGCACCGCGCACCTGACCCGGGCGCTCGGTGAGCCGGTCCCGATGGCGGCGGCCGACGTCGACGCCCTGCACGACCGCTACCAGAACGTGTACGGCCAACGGTCCACCTTCCCGGCGGGCCCCTGACGCCCGCTCCCGAATCGCGCGGCGTCTTCTCGGGCGACCGCGTCGCACCACCCCACCCACCACACAGCGCGGCAACGCATACCCCGAGGAGACTTGCGGTGAAGAGAACGAGGAACTCCCTGCCGTTCCGGAAGGCCGCCGCGGTGCTCACCGCGGCACTGCTCGCCACCGGCATGGCGGCCTGCGGCAACAGCGACACCGGCGGCGGCTCCGCCGGCGGCGACGACAAGCTCGTCCTGGGCTTCTCGCAGGTCGGCGCCGAGAGCGGCTGGCGCACGGCGAACACCACCTCGATCAAGGAGTCGGCGGCCGAGGCCGGGGTCGAGCTGAAGTTCGACGACGCGCAGCAGAAGCAGGAGAACCAGATCAAGGCCATCCGCAACTTCATCCAGCAGAAGGTCGACGTGATCGCCTTCTCGCCGGTGGTGGAGTCCGGCTGGGACACCGTGCTCAAGGAGGCCAAGGACGCCAAGATCCCGGTGATCCTGACCGACCGGGCGGTCGACTCGGCCGACAAGTCGCTCTACAAGACGTTCCTCGGCTCCGACTTCAAGAAGGAGGGGCGGCTCGCCGGCGAGTGGCTGGTGGAGCAGAAGAAGTCGGCGTCCGGCCCGGTCAACATCGTCGAGCTGCAGGGCACCACGGGTTCCGCGCCGGCCAACGACCGCAAGGAGGGCTTCGCCGCAGCGATCGCCGCCAACCCCAACCTGAAGATCGTCGCCTCGCAGTCCGGTGACTTCACCCGGGCCGGCGGCAAGCAGGTGATGGAGCAGTTCCTCAAGGCCAACCCGAAGATCGACGTGCTGTTCGCGCACAACGACGACATGGGCCTGGGCGCGTTGGAGGCGATCACCGCGGCCGGCAAGGTGCCCGGCAAGGACATCACGATCATCACGATCGACGCGGTGAAGGACGGCATGCAGGCCCTCGCGGACGGAAAGTTCAACTTCATCGCCGAGTGCAGCCCGCTGCTCGGCCCGCAGCTGATGGAGCTGGCCAAGAAGGTGCACAAGGGCGAGGAGGTCCCGGCCCGGATCGAGACCGAGGAGACCACGTTCACCCAGGAGCAGGCCAAGGAGGCGCTGCCCAACCGCAAGTACTGACCGGACCGCCGGGGGTGCCGCCCCGGCATCCGAGGCGGCGGCCGGGCCCTGTCGAGGCCCGGCCGCCGCGCGGACCCACCGGGCCCGCACAGGTGGTCGATCGAGGGAGCGCGTACGCCGCGCGCCCTCCTCTCGGAACTGAGGAAAGGTCCGGTGGCATGACAGGTAGCCATCCAGTCCTGACGATGACGGGGATCAGCAAGTCGTTCCCCGGCGTACGCGCGCTCGACGGCGTGGACTTCCGTCTCTTCCCGGGCGAGGTGCACGCGCTGATGGGGGAGAACGGGGCGGGCAAGTCCACCCTGATCAAGGTGCTCACCGGCGTCTACGGCGTCGACCGCGGCACGGTCGCGCTCGCCGGCGAGCAGGTGTCGTTCACCGGCCCGATGCAGGCCACCGCCGCCGGCGTGAGCACCGTCTTCCAGGAGGTCAACCTCTGCACCAACCTCTCCGTCGCGGAGAACATCTTCATCGGCCGCGAGCCGCGCCGGCTCGGCGCGGTCCGCTGGGGCGAGATGCGCCGCCGGGCGCGCGCCCTGCTCACCCGGCTCGACCTCGACATCGACGTCAACGCGCCGCTCGGCAGCTTCTCGCTGGCGATCCAGCAGATGGTGGCGATCGCGCGCGCCATCGACATCGAAGCCCGGGTCCTGGTCCTGGACGAGCCGACGTCCAGCCTCGACACCGGAGAGGTCGCGCAGCTGTTCCGGGTCATGCGGAGCCTGCGCGACGACGGGATCGCGATCCTGTTCGTCACCCACTTCCTCGACCAGGTCTACCGCATCGCCGACCGGATCACCGTGCTGCGCAACGGTCAGCTCGTCGGCGAGTGGACGACCGGCGACCTGCCCCAGCTCAGCCTCGTCGAGAAGATGATCGGCAAGGAGCTGGACGTGCTGGAGCGCCTGGACGAGCAGCCCCGGCGCGACGTGGCGGCGACGGAGGGCACGCCGTTGCTGGAGGCGCGGGCGCTGGGGCGGCGGTCGGCGGTGGCGCCGTTCGACCTGACCGTCCACGCGGGTGAGGTGGTCGGCCTCGCCGGCCTGCTCGGCTCGGGCCGGACGGAGGTGGCGCGGCTGCTGTTCGGCGCCGACCGGGCCGACCACGGAAGTGTCCGGGTCGACGGCAGCCCCACCTCGCTCCGGACACCGGTGGCGGCCATCGCGCGGGGCATCGGGTTCTGTTCGGAGAACCGGCGGGCCGAGGGCATCGTCGCGGACCTGTCGGTGCGGGAGAACATCGTCCTGGCCATGCAGGCCGCCCGGGGTTGGCTGCGCCCGATTCCCCGCCGCCGGCAGGACGAGCTGGTCGACCGGTGGGTGCGGGCGCTGCACATCCGTCCCGCCGATCCGGAGATCCCGGTGGGCAACCTCTCCGGCGGCAACCAGCAGAAGGTGCTGCTGGCGCGCTGGCTCATCACCGAGCCCCGGTTGCTGATCCTGGACGAGCCGACCCGGGGCATCGACATCGGGGCGAAGACCGAGATCCAGCGGCTCGTCGCGCAGCTGTCCGACGGCGGCACGGCGGTGCTGTTCATCTCCGCCGAACTGGAGGAGGTGCTGCGTCTGAGCCACCGGATCGCCGTGATGCGGGACCACGAGCTGGTCACGCAGCTCACCAACGACCAGAGCGTCGACGCCGACCGGATCATGCAGGCCATCGCCGCCGGCGCCGCACACGAGGGAGTGCCGTCATGAGCACCGCACAGTCGCGGTACCGGGCGTTGACCACCCATCGGCTGTTCTGGCCGGTCGTGGTGCTCGTCGCCCTGGTGGTGGCCAACACGGTCTACCGGCCCGGCTTCCTCTCGGTGCAGGTCCGCGACGGTCACCTGTACGGCAGCCTGATCGACATCCTGCGGTTGAGCGCGCCGCTGATCCTGGTCGCCCTGGGCATGACGCTCGTGATCGCCACCGGTGGCATCGACCTGTCGGTGGGCTCGCTCTGCGCGATCAGCGGCGCGGTGGCCTGCCTCTACATCAGCCGGCAGCCGGACCAGAACAGCATGGGCGGGGTGCTGACGGCGCTGGCGCTCGGGCTGGCGGTGGCCCTGGTCCTCGGCGCGTGGAACGGGGTCCTGGTCGCGGTCATCGGGATCCAACCGATCATCGCCACGCTGATCCTCATGGTCGCCGGCCGGGGCCTCGCCCAGCTGATCACCGAGGGCCAGATCCTCACCATCAACTCCAGCCCCTACAAGGCCATCGGTGTGGGTCACCTCCTGACGCTGCCGCTTGCCATCTTCATCGCGCTCGCCGCGGCGCTGCTCATCGCCGCGGTCACCCGGCGGACCGCGCTCGGCCTGATCGTCGAGTCGGTCGGCGGGAACGCCCGCGCCAGTCGGCTGGCCGGCATCCGGTCGGCGCGGATCACCTTCCTGGTCTACGTGATCAGTGCCGCCTGCGCCGCCGTCGCCGGCTTCATGATGACCGCGAACGTGTCCAGCGCCGACGGCAACGCCGCCGGCCTCTGGGTCGAACTCGACGCGATCCTGGCGGTGGTCATCGGCGGCACGTCGCTGGCCGGGGGACGCTTCTCACTGGGCGGCACCATCCTCGGCGCGCTGCTCATCCAGACGCTCACCACCACGGTGTACGCGATGAACATCTCGCCCCAGACGTCGCTGTTGTTCAAGGCGGTCGTGGTGATCGCGGTCTGCCTCATCCAGGCGCCCGGCTTCCGGGCCCGGTTCACCCGACGACGCCGGGTGCCGGCCCCGGCCGCCGCCGGCGCCGACGAGACGCGGAAGGAGCAGGTGCCCGCATGACCACGACCTCGCTGAGCCCGGGGCGTACCTGGGCCCGCCTCCCCCGGCGGCACGTTCCGGTCCTGGTGACCCTCGCCCTGCTGCTGGTGCTCTACGGCGTGGGTGTCTCCCAGTACCGCGCCTTCTCGAACGTCCAGGTCGTCTTCAACGTCTTCATCGACAACGGTTTCCTGCTCGTCGTCGCGGTCGGCATGACGTTCGTGATCCTCACCGGCGGGATCGACCTCTCGGTCGGCTCCGTGGTCGCGATGACCGCGATGGTGTCGGCGTTCCTGCTGCGGGAGGGGTGGCCGGCGGCCCTGGTGCTGGTCGTCGCGCTGCTCATCGGGCCGACGCTCGGCTTCCTGATGGGCTGCGTCATCCACTTCTTCGACATCCAGCCGTTCATCGTCACGCTGGCCGGGATGTTCTTCGCCCGTGGCATGTGCACCTTCATCAGCGACTCGTCGATCCCGATCACCGACGGGTTCTGGACCACCATGTCGCAGCAACGCATCGGCGACCCGAGCGGCACCTTCGTCTCGATCAGCGTGCTGATCGCGTTCGCGGTGGTCGCCGTGGCGGCCTACGTCCTGGCCTACACCCGGCTCGGCCGCAACGTCTACGCCGTCGGCGGCAACGCCCAGTCGGCGCTGCTGATGGGGCTCCCGGTGGGGCGGACGCGGATCGCGGTCTACACGATCAGCGGCCTGTGCGCGGCCGTCGGTGGCATCCTGCTGTCGTTCTACACGCTCTCCGGCGCGCCGCTGATCGCGGTCGGCATGGAGCTGGACGTCATCGCCGCGGTGGTCATCGGCGGCACGGTGCTCACCGGCGGCGCCGGCTACGTGTTCGGCACCGTGCTGGGGGTGCTGGTGCTGGGCGTCATCCAGACGTTGATCACCTTCGACGGCAGCCTCAACTCGTGGTGGACCAAGATCGTCATCGGCGGTCTGCTCTTCGCGTTCATCCTGCTCCAACGTCTGATCGGAATCCGCTACAAGTGACCGACCATCTCGCGGAAGGCAACCCCATGGCAACGCACGCTGAGCCTGAGATCTGGTTCCTCACCGGTAGCCAGGCGATGTACGGCGAGGACACCCTTCGCCAGGTGGCCGAGCAGTCGCGGCAGATCGCCTCGGCGCTGGACGGGGCACCGGGCATCCCCGCCCGGATCGTCTGGAAGCCGGTGCTGACCACCAGCGCCGACATCCTGCGGACCTGCCGGGACGCCGCCGCCGCGGGCGCCGTGGGGGTCATCGCCTGGATGCACACCTTCTCCCCGGCGAAGATGTGGATCGGCGGCCTCGACGCGTTGCGGACCCCGCTGCTGCACCTGCACACCCAGGCCAACGTGCAGCTGCCCTGGGACGAGATCGACATGGACTTCATGAACCTCAACCAGGCGGCACACGGCGACCGGGAGTTCGGATTCATCCAGACCCGGCTCGGGGTCGCCCGTAAGACGGTCGCCGGGCACGTCAGCGACCCCCGGGTGATCGCCCGGGTGGGCGCCTGGGCGCGGGCCGCGCGGGGATGGTCGGCGATGCGGTCGCTGCGGCTGGCCCGCTTCGGCGACAACATGCGCGACGTGGCGGTGACCGAGGGGGACAAGGTCGAGGCGGAGCTGCGCTTCGGCGTCTCGGTCAACACCTACGGGGTCAACGACCTGGTCCAGGTGGTCGGCCAGGTCACCGACGCCGAGGTGGACGACCTGGTGAAGGAGTACGACGACAGCTACCGCCTGGTGCCCGAGCTGCGGGTCGACGGCGACCGGCACGAGTCGCTGCGCTACGCGGCGCGGCTGGAGCTCGGGTTGCGGGCCTTCCTCGAAGCGGGCGGCTTCCGGGCGTTCACCACCAACTTCGAGGACCTGGGCGGGCTGCGTCAACTACCCGGCATCGCGGTGCAGCGGCTGATGGCCGACGGCTACGGCTTCGGCGGTGAGGGCGACTGGAAGACCTCCGTGCTGGTGCACACGCTCAAGGCGATGGCGGTCGGTGTCGAGGGTGGCACGTCCTTCATGGAGGACTACACCTACGACCTCACACCCGGGCGGGAACTCATCCTCGGCGCCCACATGCTGGAGGTCTGCCCCAGCATCGCCGCGCAGACGCCGAGCGTGGAGATCCATCCACTGAGCATCGGCGGACGGGAGGATCCGGTCCGGATGGTCTTCGACGCCCGGCCCGGCCCGGCGGTGGTGCTCGGCCTGGCCGACATGGGGGAGCGGTTCCGGTTCGTGGCCAACGAGGTCGACGTGGTGCCTCCGCCCCAACCGTTGCGTCGCCTGCCGGTGGCCCGGGCGGTCTGGCGGCCCCGCCCGCACCTGGCCGGCTCCGCGGAGGCGTGGATCACCGCCGGCGCGCCGCACCACACCGTGCTGTCACAGGCCGTCGGCGTGGAGGAACTGCACGACCTGGCCGAGATGAGCCGAACCGAGCTGGTCGTCATCGACGCCGACACCGACCCCCGCCGGTTCGCCGACCAGCTCCGCTGGGGGCAGGCCTACTACCGGCTGGCCAAGGGGTTCTGAGCCGGTCGTCGTGATCGCGGCGGACGCGTCCCGGGACGCGTCCGCCGCTTCGTCGTGCACGGCGGCAGCCGGATGGGATCGACGGTTGTTACGTCTTGACGTCTGCTGTGTTATCGCTCACAGTCGATATGTGCATCTCCGGCTTTGCGGCGGGCTAGGCGGCCGAGAGTGCAGTCCGGGCGCGGCGTGAACTCCGCAGGGGGAGTGAACACGCTGACTGTTAACGCTAACAGGCCTGTCGTGGCGACAGGACTGTCTTCCGGTCGGTGGGCCCACGCGTGGTTGGGCCACCCGACCGGGGCCCGATCGAAGGAGGAGCATGGTGCGGATCGAGAAGGCCCCGCCCCGGGCGGGACGGGGCGGCCGGTGGTCGCGCGTGGTGGCCGCGGCGCTGGCGCTGCTGCTCGGTGCCGGCGTCGTCGCGGTGACGCCGTCGAGCGCCTCGGCGGCGAGCGTGGACACCGCCGCCTGGTACGTGCTGGTGAACCGGAACAGCGGCAAGGCGCTCGACGTCTACAACCAGGCCACCAACGACGGGGCCCGGGTCACCCAGTGGTCCCGCAACGACGGCGCGTGGCAGCAGTGGCAGTTCGTCGACTCCGGCGGTGGCTACTACCGGCTGCGGTCGCGTCACTCGGGCAAGGTGCTCGACGTCTCCGGCGCCTCCACCGCCGACGGCGCCGGGCTCATCCAGTGGGCCGACGGCAACGGCACCAACCAGCAGTTCCGGTTGGCCGACTCCGCCGGGGGCTACGTGCGGTTGATCGCCCGGCACTCCGGCAAGGCCGTCGAGGTGCAGAACGCCTCGACCGCGGACGGCGCGAACGTGGTGCAGTACGCCGACTGGGGCGGCGCCAACCAGCAGTGGCAACTCGTCCGCATCGGTGACGGCAACCCGCCGAGCGGCGGCACGTACACCAATCCGGTGCTCTGGCAGGACTTCGCCGACGTCGACATCATCCGCGTCGGCGACACCTACTACATGTCCTCGTCCACCATGCACTACTCGCCGGGCGCGCCGGTGCTGCGCTCCTACGACCTGGTCAACTGGGAGATGGCCGGGCACTCGGTGCCCCGCCTGGACTTCGGCGCGAAGTACGACCTGAACGGCGCCCGCGCGTACGTCAACGGCATCTGGGCCTCGACGTTGAACTACCGCAGCAGCAACGGCACGTTCTACTGGATCGGGTGCATCGACTTCAACAGGTCGTACGTCTACACCTCCACCTCGGTCAGTGGCACCTGGCAGAAGCGCTCCGAGATCAACAACTGCTACTACGACGCCGGTCTGCTCGTCGACGACAACGACACCATGTACGTCGCCTACGGCAACAGCACGCTGCACGTGGCGCAACTGTCCGCGGACGGCCTGAGCCAGGTGCGCACGCAGCAGGTCTACACCACGCCCTCGTCCATCGGGACGCTCGAGGGTTCGCGCTTCTACAAGCGCAACGGCTACTACTACATCTTCGTCACCCGGCCCGCCAACGGTCAGTACATCCTGCGCTCGACCAGCCCCTGGGGCCCCTACGAGACGCGTCAGGTCCTGCTCAACATGCCCGGACCCATCGCCGGCGGCGGCGTACCCCACCAGGGCGGCCTGGTGCAGACGCAGGACGGCCGGTGGTACTACATGGCGTTCGTGGACGCGTACCCGGGCGGTCGGGTCCCGGCCCTCGCCCCGATCACCTGGACGTCCGACGGCTGGCCCCAGATCCAGACCGTCAACGGGGGCTGGGGCAGCTCCTACCCGTCACCGCTGCCGAGCCGCCCGGTGCAGCCGATGACCGGTACGGACACGTTCACCGGCAGCACGCTCAGCCACCAGTGGGAGTGGAACCACAACCCGGACAACTCCCGCTGGTCGGTCGGCGACGGCCTGCGGCTGCAGACCGCGACGGTCACCAACGACCTCTACAGCGCCCGCAACACGGTGACCCGCCGGATCCAGGGGCCGACGTCGACGGCGACGGTCGAGCTGGACTACTCGGCGATGCGCGACGGCGACCGCAGCGGCCTGGCGATGCTCCGGGACTCCTCGGCCTGGATCGGTGTCCGCCGCGACAACGGCGCCACCCGCGTCGTGATGACCAACAACCTGACCATGGACAGCGGTTGGCGCACCACGAACACCGGCACCGAGATCGCCGGCGCGCCGGTCGGCGGCGGCCGGATCTGGCTGCGCGCCACCGCCGACATCAGACCCGGCAGTGGGCGTCAGGCGTCCTTCTCGTACAGCACCGACGGGACGACCTTCGTGCCGCTGGGCAACGCGTTGACGCTCAACAACGCCTGGCAGTTCTTCATGGGCTACCGCTTCGGGATCTTCAACTACGCCACCCAGGCGCTCGGCGGCGCGGTCACCGTCCGCCGGTTCACCCTGGCCGGTCCCTGACGGCTGCGGGCCGGGGCGAACGGACGTGCGCCCCGGCCACCACCACCCACCGGACACCGCCTGCGGCGGGCGTGCACCGTCGCGGAGAGGACGATCGATGAGACACCTGACCACGGCCCGCCGCCGCGCCACCGCCGTCGTGGCGGCCGGGCTGCTGCTGGCCGGCGCCCTGATCGGGCTACGCCCACCCGCCGCGGCGGCGCTGGACAACGGCGTCGCGCGCACCCCGCCGATGGGGTGGAACAGCTGGAACTCGTTCGGCTGCAACATCAACGAGACGTTGATCCGGCAGACCGCCGACGCCATCGTGGCCAGCGGGATGCGCGACGCCGGCTACCAGTACGTGGTGGTCGACGACTGCTGGTTCAACCCCAACCGCGACTCCGCGGGCAATCTCCAGGGCGACCCCGGCCGGTTCCCCAGTGGGATGAGGGCGCTCGGGGACTACCTGCACGGCAAGGGCCTGAAGTTCGGCCTGTACCAGGTACCGGTGGACAAGACCTGCGCCCAGTACTTCGGCGGATATCCGGGCGCCACCGGCAGCCAGGGCCACGAGGCGCAGGACGCCCGCCAGTTCGCCGCCTGGGGCGTGGACTTCCTCAAGTACGACTGGTGCTCGCCCAACGGCACCATCGACCAGCAGGTGGCCACGTTCGCCAAGATGCGTGACGCGCTCGCGGCGACCGGCCGACCGATCGTCTACAGCATCAACCCGAACAGCATCCACGCCAAGACCGGCCCGCAGCGCAACTGGGGCGACGTGGCGAACATGTGGCGGACCACGGAGGACATCACCAACGCCTGGGACACCGGGCAGACCAACGGCTACCCGATGGGCATCCAGAACATCATCAACGTCACCGTCCCCCTGGCCGGGTACGCGCGTCCCGGTGGCTTCAACGACCCGGACATGATGGAGGTGGGGCGCGGCGGGATGACCGACACGGAGATGCGCAGCCACTTCGCGATGTGGGCGGTGCTCGCCGCACCGCTGATCGCCGGCAACGACGTACGGAACATGAACGCGGCTACCCAGGGCATCCTGACCAACCGTGCGTTGATCGCGATCAACCAGGACAGCCTCGGCCTGCAGGCCACCCAGGTCTCCTTCGACGGCACCCGCCGGGTCCTGGCCAAGCGGCTGGCCGACGGTGACGTGGCGGTCGCGCTGTTCAACCAGGGCGGCGCCAGCACCACGATCTCGACCACCGCGGCCGCCGTGGGCAAGAGCGGCACGTCGTTCACGCTGCTGGACGCGTGGACCAACGCGACAACCACCACGACCGGTGCCATCTCCGCGACCGTTCCCGCGCACGGCACGGTGGTCTACCGGGTCAGCGGCGGCGGCACCGGCACCCCACCGCCGACCACCGGCGGCACGCTGGTCAGCGCCGCCTCGGGCCGGTGCCTGGACGTCCCGCAGAGCAACACCACGAACGGCACCCAGCCGGTGATCTGGGACTGCACCGGCGGCGCCAACCAGCGGTGGACCCGCAACGCCGACGGCACCGTCCGGTCCGGGCAGTCCGGTCTCTGCCTGGACGTCAACGGCGCCGCCACCGCGAACGGCACCACCGTCATCCTCTGGACCTGCACCGGTGCCGCCAACCAACGCTGGACGGTGCGGTAGCGCGCCCCGACGCCCGGCCGGGTCCCAGGACCCGGCCGGGTCCGCCGGTCAGCGCCGGACCCGGGCCGATCCTCCCCGCATCAGCGCCTCCACCTCGGCGAGGCTGGCCATCGAGGTGTCGCCGGGCGTGGTCATGGCCAGCGCGCCGTGCGCCGCCCCGTACTCCACCGCCAGCGCCAGATCGCCGTCGTGCTCCAGCAGGCCGTAGATCAGGCCGGACGCGAAGCTGTCCCCGCCGCCGACCCGGTCCAGGATCTCCAGGCCGGCCCGGTGGGACGCCTCCACGAACCTCCCGCCGCCCCAGGCCACCGCCCCCCAGTCGTTGACGGTGGCGCTGCGTACCCCGCGCAGCGTGGTCGCCACCACCGCGAAGGTGGTGAACTCCTGGACGACCGCCTCGATCATGGCCTTGAACTGGCGGGCGTCCAGGGCGCCTCCGGCGTCCACGTCCGTGTCCGGCACCGGAAACCCGAGGCAGGCGGTGAAGTCCTCCTCGTTGCCGATCATCACGTCCACCAGCCCGGCGAGGCGGCGGTTGACCGTCCGGGCGCGCTCCTGGCCGCCGACGGACTGCCACAGGCTCGGCCGGTAGTTCAGGTCGTAGGAGACGATCGTGCCGTGTCGCCGGGCCGCCGTCATGGCCGCCTCGGCGGTGCGGGCGGACGTCTCCGACAGCGCCGCGTAGATCCCGCCGGTGTGCAGCCACCGCACGCCCAGGTCGCCGAAGAGGTGGTCCCAGTCGACGTCGTCGGGCGCGAGCTGGCTCGCGGCGGAGTGGCCCCGGTCCGAGGTGCCCACGGCGCCGCGCACCCCGAAGCCCCGTTCGGTGAAGTTCAGCCCGTTGCGCACCGTGCGGCCGACCCCGTCGTACGGCATCCAGGCGATCAGCGCCGGGTCGACCCCGCCCTGGAGGACGAGGTCCTCGATGAGGCGGCCGACCTGGTTGTCCGCGAGCGCGGTGACCACGGCGGTCCGCAGCCCGAAGCACCGCCGCAGCCCGCGGGCCACGTTGTACTCCCCACCGCCCTCCCACGCCTGGAACTGGCGTGCGGTGCGGACGCGTCCCGCGCCGGGGTCGAGCCGCAGCATGACCTCGCCCAGCGCGACCAGGTCGTAGCGGCACTCGCCGCGCGGCCGTGCCGCGATCACGCTCACGACGCACGCCCCGCCGCGGCCAGCGCGGTGCGGACGCGGCCGACGATCTCGTCCCAGCGTCGCCCGGCGATCAGCTCCGGCGCGACGACCCAGGTCGCGCCGACGGTCGACACCGACGGCAGGGCCAGGTAGTCGGCGATCACGTCGGGGGTGACGCCCCCGGTGGGCACGAACCGCACGTCGCGGAACGGTGCGGCGAGGGCCTGGACCATCGCCGGGCCGCCGAGCTGTCGGGCGGGGAAGAACTTGACGGTGTCCAGCCCGGCGTCGAGCGCGGTCTGGATCTCGGTGGCGGTGGCGACCCCGGGGACGGCCGGGACGTCGGCGTCCCGGCAGAACCGGACCACGGCGGGCGCGAAGCCCGGCGAGACGACGAAGCGGGCGCCCCGGCCGACGGCCTCCTCGGCCTGCTCGGCCCGTAGGACCGTGCCGGCGCCGACCAACAGGTCGCCCCGGGCCGCCAGGGCGGCGATGGTGTCGAGCGCGGTGGGGGTGCGCAGCGTCACCTCGACGGCGGTGACACCACCCTCGACCAGGGCGTCGCCGAGGGCGTCGGCGTGCCGCGGGTCGTCGGGGATCACGACGGGCAGGATCGGACCGAGCTCGGGTTGTTCATCATGCTGAACGTCATTCACGGATGTGACCATAGTTGCGGTCGGGTGGTGTTCGCTAGAGTGGGCGCGTGTCCACCGCCGCCGAGGATTTCCAGCCGGTCAAGTCGGCCGGGCGCACGCTCGACCTGCTGGAGCTGCTGGGTGACCAGCCGCGCCACTGGACGGCGGCCGACCTCGCCCAGGCCCTGGGCATCCCGAAGAGCAGCCTGCACGGCCTGCTGCGCACGCTGCACGCCCGTGGCTGGGTCGAGGCGGACGCCGGCGGCACCCGGTTCCGGCTCGGCGTCCGCGCCCTGCGCGTCGGCGCCGCCTACCTCGACGGCGACGACAGCGTCGCCCTGCTGGCCGGGGTGCTCGACGAGTTGTCCCGCCGGTTCGGCGAGGCGGTCCACCTCGGACGCCTGGACGGCGACCAGATCGTCTACCTGGCCAAGCGCGAGTCGGTCCACCGGCTGCGCCTCTACAGCGCGATCGGCCGCCGGCTGCCGGCGCACGCCACCGCGCTGGGCAAGGCGCTGCTCGCCGGTCTCCCGGAGCCCGAGGTCGACCGCCTGCTGCCTCGCCCGTTGCCCCGCCTCACCCCGGCCACCGTCACGAACCGCCGCGACCTTGGTGCCGCCCTGGCCGCCGTGCGTGCGGCGGGCTATGCGGTCGACCGCGAGGAGAACGCGGAGGGCATCGTGTGCTTCGCGATGGCCGTGCCGCTCGCCGAGCCGGCGGTCGACGCGGTGAGCGTCTCGGTGCCGGTCACCCGGCTGCGGCCCGACCTCGAACCGGCGATCGTGGCGGCCCTGCGGGAGACCGTGGGCGGCCTCGGCGCCGCACGCCGCCTGCTGCCGGCCTGACCGGCCGCCGTCGCGCCGGCTCTCGTACCCCCGGGTGCCCGGCGGCGGACGCCGCTAGCGGGGCGAGTCGTCCTCCGGGTCGCTCAGCCAGGCGCGGACCCCGGCCAACGTGGCGGGGCCGTAGTCCTCGTCCACGTCCCGGGCCAGGTCGGCCACGGAGACGGCGGCCAGGGCCGCGCGCCAGGCGGCGTCGGCGTCGGCCATGGCCCGGGCGATGGCGCACGGTCTGGTGCAGGCCTCGGGCGGGGTCGCCAGGGGTCCGCGCTGGCGGATCTCGGTGCAGACGAACGCGGGCTGGGCGCCGTCGACGGCGGTCACCACGTCGAGCACGGTGATCCGCTCCGCCGCCCGGGTGAGCACGTATCCACCGGCCTTGCCCTGCACGGAGGTCACCAGGCCGGCGCGGGAGAGCGCCTGCAACTGCTTGGCCAGATAGCTGGCGGAGACGTCGTGCAGCTCCGCGAGCCGTGCGGCCGGCACCGGCTGTGCGGCCGTGGTCAGCACCACGCAGCAGTGCAACGCCCACTCGACCCCACCGGACAGCTTCATCGGCCCATCCCCCCCTTGACTCGGACAAACTCTATCCGACTAATATCTCGGATATAACGTGTCCGAGTTTGAGGCGTCCTCGAACGGGAATCCGGCGTGTCCTGAACCGCGTCGGGAAAGGCGGGAAGCATGAAGATCGTCGTCATCGGTGGCACCGGTCTGATCGGGTCGCAGGTGGTCCGCAAGCTGTCCGAAGCGGGGCACGACGCCGTGCCCGCGGCGCTGTCGACAGGCGTCGACCTGATCAGCGGCCAGGGCCTGGACGAGGTGCTGGCCGGGGCGGAGGTCGTGGTCAACGTGGCGAACTCGCCGACCTTCGACGAGGCGTCGCTGGAGTTCTTCCGCACCTCGATGGGCAACCTGCTCGCCGCCGGCCGGCGCGCCGGCGTCGGCCACCAGGTCGTCCTGTCGATCGTCGGCGTCGACCAGGTGCCGCAGCTCGACTACTACCGGGCCAAGACGCTGCAGGAGGAGCTGCTCCGGGACGGCGGCACCCCCTGGTCGGTCGTGCGCGCGACCCAGTTCTTCGAGTTCGTCGACGCGATCCTGTCCTGGACGTCCGACGACAGCACCGTGCGGCTGCCGGCCACCCCGGTGCAGCCGATGGCCGCCGCCGACGTGGTCGACGCGGTCGTCGACGTGGCGACCGGCGCGCCGCTCAACGGCATCCGCAACGTCGCCGGCCCGGACGAGTTCACCCTCGACGAGCTGGGCCGGGTCACCCTGGCTGCCCGGCACGACGACCGGACCGTGGTGGTCGACGGCGCGGCCGGCATGTTCGCCGTCGTCGACGGTGACGTCCTCGTCGCGGGCCCGGACGCCCGACTCGCGCCCACCCACTACGCGGACTGGCTGCGGTCGTCCCACTGAGGCCGTGCCGGACGCGATCGTCCACCACGCCGAGGCGGCGGCACCGGACACGCCGGACCGCCGTCCTCCGGTCCGGGTGGGCGGATCGCCTCAGCCGCTCTTGACGGTGGTGAGGTCGGCCAGCCCCGAGATGGTGAGCAGGGGCTCCAGCAGCGGGCCGGCGATCAGCGCGATGCGCTCCGCGTGCGGGAACAACGCGGCCAGGCCCGCGCTGTCGAGATACTCCACCCCGGTGAGGTCCACGACGAGGGGTTCGCCGTCCGGCCGTACCGCGTCGTTCAGCGCGTCGGCGAACGAGGCCGCGTTGCTCATGTCGATCTCGCCGACGACGGTCAGCACGCGACTGCCGTCGGGCCTGCTGCCGGTGGTGAGGGTCAGGGCCGTACTCATCGGATGATCCTTGCCTGCATGTCCACTGTGGTGCCGGTGGCTCCGGGGGTGACCGTGATGCTGTCCATCAGTGCGCGCATGAGCACGAGCCCGCGCCCGCGGTGCGGGTCGGCGGGTCGCGCCTGGTCCCGCCAGTGCCCGGTGTCGGTGACGCTCAGGCGCAGGGCGTCCGCGGTGGCGGCGGCGCGCAGCCGGATCCGCCCGCCGGGGCTGTCCCGGTGGCCGTGCTCGATGGCGTTGGCGCACGCCTCGCCGGCGGCCACCAGCACGTTGTAGGCGTTGGCGGGCGCCAGGCCGCACCGGTCCAGCCATCCCCGCAGCGCGGTGCGCACCTCGGCCAGGCGGGACGACTCGGCGGGGAAGTCCAGCTCCAGCGGACCGGGGTGCCGGTAGAGGAGCACGGCCACGTCGTCGTCGTACCCGCCTTCCGGGGTGAGCTGGTCCATCACCTCGGTGGCGAGGTCCTCCACCGGGGTTCCGCGGCCCCGCCGGATGGCGGCGGTGGCGTGGGCGATGCCGACGGTCAGCGGCTGGCGGCGGCGCTCCACCAGGCCGTCGGTGTAGAGCATCAGGGTCGCCCGGGCCGGCACGGCGGTCTCGGCCTCCGGGCGTTCGAGACCCGGGCGGACGGCCAGCGGACGGGACCGTCCTTGTTCGAGGAGCTGTGAGGTGCCGTCGGGGTGCACGACGATGGCCGGCGGGTGCCCGGCGCTGGAGTAGCGCAACCGTCCGGTGGCCGGGTCCAGGACGCCGCAGAAGACCGTGGCGCAGGAGGCGCCCGGCAGCAGCGCGGCGAACCGGTCCAGGGCCATGAGCGTCTGGCCCGGGCTGGCGTCCTGCAGCAGCAGGGCGCGGCAGGCGCTGCGCAGCTGCCCCATCACGGTGGCGGCCCGCAGGCCGTGGCCGACGCAGTCGCCGACCACGATCCCGATCCGGCCGTCCGGCAGGCCGACGGTGTCGTACCAGTCGCCACCGACCTTGAGCGGAAGCGTGGCGGGGGAGTAGCGCACGGCGAAGCCGGCCGGTAGTTGCGCCGGGCCGAG
The DNA here is from genome assembly GCF_902825405.1 of Micromonospora maritima. GTDB lineage: Bacteria > Actinomycetota > Actinomycetes > Mycobacteriales > Micromonosporaceae > Micromonospora > Micromonospora maritima. The sequence goes on from NZ_CADEAU010000014.1 coordinate 22,100, forward strand.
GATCGCCCGTTGCAGGGCCAGCGCCGTCTCGCGCTGCTGGTCGATCTGGTGCACCCGGTGCAGGCCCTGACCGATGTGGCCGGCGAGCAACGCCAGCAGCGTCTGGTCCTGTTCGGTGAACGGTCGCTTCTCGCCGAGGTCGATCCAGAGCGCCATGGTGCCGTCCGGGTGCTCGACCGCGATGCCGGCGCCGTGCGTCCGCGTCGCCACCGGCGTCAGCAGCGGGGTGTCCCGCAGCGCGACCAGAGCCTGCCGGCGCGCGTCCGGAAGCGACTCCCAGCGCAGCGCGGCGTCGGTGGCGGTGACGGTCGGGGTCGGGTCGTCGCCGAACACGGCCGTGACCACGCCGGTGGCGCGCCACAGCTTGCGCAGCTCGTCCAGCACGCCGTGGAGGGCGTCGGGAAGGTCCTCCGCCTGGGACAGCCGCATGCCCAACCCGGCGAGGGCGGTCTCCCGCTGCACCGCGTAGTGCTCGGCGGTGACGTCGCGGAACGTGCCCACGATCATCCGCCGGCCGGTGTCGGGATCGTCGACCTGGTTGAACGAGGCGGCGATCCACAGCCGGTGCCCGTTGCGGTGGGTCACCGGCACGGTGTAGGTGCCCTGGTTCTGGCCGATCAGCACCGAGAACGCCGCCGCCACCTGGCGGTGCGCCTCCGGCTCGGCCTGCGGGTCCGGCCACCACGGCTGCACCGGGGGGTAGGGAAGCCCTTCGGGTCCGTAGCCGAGGATGTCGGTGAACGCGGCGTTGATCTCCACCACCGCGCCGTCCTCGTCGCAGACGAAGAACGCCTCCTGCAACGAGTCCACGAGCGCGGTGCGCCAGCGCGCGTGGTGGTTGCGCAGGCGGGCCAGCTCCACGTTCGCCCGGACCCGGGCCAGCAGCTCGGCCGCCGGGAAGGGCTTGACCAGATAGTCGTCGGCGCCGGCCTCCAGCCCCTCGATGGACGCCTCCTGCCCGGCGCGGGCCGAGAGCAGCAGCACCGGCGTGCCGGCGGTGCGCGGGTCGGTGCGCAACGCGGCCACCAGTTGCAGACCGTCGAGCCGGGGCATCATCACGTCGCTGACCACCAGGTCCGGCGTCCGGGTACGCGCGGCCTCCAGCGCCGCCCGACCGTCGGCGACGGCCTCCACCCGGTGCCCGGCGGAGCGCAGCAGACGGGTCAGGTACTCGCGCATGTCGGCGTTGTCGTCGGCGACCAGCACCCGGGCCGGCGCACCGTCGCGCAGCGCCGTGACCGGCCCGTCGACCGGCGCCATGTCGCCCTGGTCCAGGTCGGAGTGGTCACCGGGCAGCCAGCGCAACGCCTCCTGCACGAACGGTTCGGCCGACGCCGCGGCCCGGCCGGTGCCCGCGGGCGCGAGCGCGTCGGCGGGCAGGTGGGCGACCCCGAACGGCAGTCGGACCGTGAAACAGGTGCCCTGCCGCACGGTGCTGCTGGCGGTGATGGTGCCGCCGTGCAGCCCGACCAGCTCCTGGACCAGGGCCAACCCGATCCCGCTGCCCTCGCCGGACCGGGAGCGGGCGTTCTCGATCCGGTGGAAGCGCTCGAACAGGCGCGGAATCTCGTCCGCGGCGACGCCGATGCCGGTGTCGGACACGCGCAGGACGGCCTGCCCGTCCTCCGCCCGCAGCTCCACCCGCACGGAGCCGTCGAAGGTGAACTTCAGGGCGTTGCTGAGGAGGTTGAGGACGACCTTCTCCCACATGCCCGGGTCGATGTGCACCGCACCGGGCAGGGGCGGGCAGTCGACCTCGAAGGTCAGGCCGGCCCGCTCGATCGCCGAGCGGAAGACGCTGGCCAGGTCGGCGGTCACCGCGGCCAGGTCGACCGGTTCGAAGCGGGCCTGCATCCGGCCGGCCTCGAGCCGCGAGAAGTCGAGCAGGCTGTTGACCAGCCGGCCCAGGCGCAGCCCGTTGCGACGGATGACCTCCAGCTCCTCGCGGATCCGCGGGTCGGCGTCCTGCATCCGGCCACGCAGCTCGTCCACCGGTCCCATGATCAAGGTCAGCGGGGTCCGGAACTCGTGGCTGATGTTGGAGAAGAAGGCGGTCTTGGCGCGGTCCAGTTCGGCCAGTTCCTCGGCCCGGCGCTGCTGCGCCTGGTAGGTGCGCGCGCTGGCGATGCCGGTCGCCACGTGCCCGGCTGCCAGCTCCACGAATCCGCGGTAACCGTCGTCCAGGGCCCGGTAGCGGTTCAGGCCGGCCACGAGGAACCCGTAGGGCGCCGCGCCCTGCTGGCGCAGCGGCACCAGCAGCGCCTCGGTCGGCGGATCGGGCCACACGCCCTGGGGCAGGTCGGCGAAGGCGGGACCGTCGAGCGGCACCCGCACCGTCTCGCCCTCGGTCAGGGCCCGCAGCGGCCAGACCGACGTCAGGTCGGCCCGCGACAGTGCCGCTGGGGCCGCCGGATGGCCGGCGGCCAGGCCGGTCGCCTCGACCAGCCGGGCGTCCCCGTCGTCACCGAACAGGTACGTCAGCGTGAACGGCAGGTCCTGCTGGTTGCGCGCCAACTGGCGGCTGGCGAAGGCCAGCGTCTCCCGCTCGGTGCGGACCACGCTCGGGTCGGAGCCGAGGTCGCGCAGCGTCGCCATCCGGCGCTCGCCGATCATCCGCTCGGTGTCCTCGCTGACCACGCAGAGCATCCCGACCAGGGTGCCGTCGTCGTCACGCAGCGGGCTGTAGGAGAACGTGTGGTACGTCTCCTCGCGGTAGCCGGCACGTTCCAGGAAGAGCAGGAGACCCTCGTCCCAGGTCGCCTCGCCGGTGCGCAGGACCGTGTCGATGCGGGGGCCGATGTCGTCCCAGATCTCCGCCCACACCTCGTCGGCCCGGCGGCCCAACGCCCACGGGTACTTGCGGCCCAGCGTGTCCCGGCGGTAGGCGGCATTGCAGAAGAAGGTCAGCTCGGGGCCCCAGGCCATCCACATGGGGAAGCGGGAGGACAGCAGGATGCGCACCGCGGTGCGCAGGCTCTGCGGCCACCCGTCCGGCGGCCCCAGCGGGTGCGCCGGCCAGTCGACCCGGGCCAGGTCCGGGCCGATCTCACCGTCGACGGCGAACACGTCGGCACGCGTACGCGGGTCGGTGTCAGCGCCGGTCATCGCCCGAGTCTCCCCCACTACGCGTGATCCTGCTCGTCCGGGTCGCGCGGTCACGGACCGGTGATCGGCTCTTGCCCCGGCGGGGCCCCGGCCATTCCGCCCGGCGCGGAACGAGACCGAGTTCACGCATCGTCGCTTCGCCGGCAAATCCGGACCGGTCGGACCTGCCGGTGGGGTGCAGCGGTGGTGGCCAGACACAGCAATGGCAGGGAGTTGTCTCCCTGCCACTTCTAACGTATACCGCACCCGGGGGCTTGCCGCAAGACCCCGGTCGTGCCGCAGAATCGTCGGCCGGACGCGGCTGAGCTGGGAAGACGGGGGACATGGCGATGACCGGACGACACGTGGTGGGCTTCGAGGCGGTCGACCGGACGCAGGTCGCCATCGTCGGCGGGAAGGGCGCGCACCTGGGCGCGTTGTCGCGGATCGCCGGCGTACGGGTGCCCCCCGGTTTCTGCGTGACGACGGACGCCTTCCGGCGGGTGGCGGCGGCGACCCCGGCCCTCGACGATCGGCTCGACCGGCTCGCGCGGCTGCGGCCGGAGGACCGGGAGGGGGTCCGGTCGGTCAGCGCGGAGATCCGTCGCGCCGTCGAGGACGTCGCCGTGCCCGGGGACGTCGCCGCGGAGATCACCCGGGCGCTGGCCCGGCTCGGCGCGGACGGCGCCTACGCCGTCCGGTCCAGCGCCACGGCGGAGGACCGGCCGACGGCCTCGTTCGCGGGTCAGCAGGACACCTACCTGAACGTGCGGGGTCCGGCCGAGATCCTCCGGCACGTCCGCCGGTGCTGGGCCTCGCTGTTCAGCGAGCGGGCGGTGACCTACCGCCGGCGCAACGGCGTCGACCACCGGAGCGTGCGGATGGCCGTGGTCGTGCAGCGGATGGTGTTCCCCGACGCCGCCGGCATCCTGTTCACGGCCGACCCGGTCTCCGGCAACCGCCGCGTCGCCACCGTGGACGCCGGGTTCGGGCTGGGCGAGGCGCTGGTCTCCGGCCTGGTGGACCCGGACGTGTTCACCGTCCGCGACGAGGGGATCGTCGCCCGGCGGATCGCCGCCAAGCGGCGGGCGGTCCACGCCCTGCCGGGCGGCGGGACCCGGGAGGAGGAGGTCGACCCGGCGCGGCAGGAGCAACCCGCGCTGACCGACGACCAGGTCGTCCGGCTCGTGCGGTTGGGCCGGCGGATCGAGGCCGCCTTCGGCGGCCCCCAGGACATCGAGTGGGGCCTGGTCGGTGACGACTTCCACGTCCTCCAGAGCCGGCCGATCACCACGCTGTTCCCGCTACCCGCCGTGGACGACGGCGAGAGCCGCGTCTACCTGTCGGTCGGCCACCAGCAGATGATGACCGACGCGATGAAGCCGCTGGGCCTGTCGATGTGGCGGCGCACCGCCATGGCCCCGATGCACGAGGCCGGCGGCCGGCTGTTCGTCGACGCCACCGGGCACCTGGCCACGCCGGCCGGCCGGGCCGCCTTCCTCGACCTGATGACCCGGTCCGACCCGCTGACCCGGGACGCGCTGGAGACGGTCCTGGAGCGCGGGGACATCCCGCCGACGTCGTCGGAGCACGCCCCCGCCGGGCCGCCGTTCGGCGGCCCACCGGCCGCGGTCGAGACCGACCCGGCCGTCGTCGCGGCGCTCGTCGACCGCAGCCGGGCCAGCATCGCCGCGTTGCGCCGGGACATCCGCACCCGGTCCGGCCCGGCGCTGTTCGACTTCCTGGAGGAGGCGTTCGTCGAGCACAAGCGGGTCCTCGCCGATCCGGTGAACGTGCAGGCGATCATGGCGGGGATGCAGGCCACCTGGTGGCTCAACGACAAGCTGGGGGAGTGGCTGGGCGAGACGAACGCGGCCGACACGCTCACCCTCTCCGCGCCCGGCAACGTCACCTCCGAGATGGGGTTGGCGCTGCTCGACGTCGCCGACGTGATCCGGCCGCATCCCGAGGTGGTGGCGTTCCTGCGCGGCGTCGACGGGGACGACGGCTTCCTGGACGGGCTGCCCGGGCTCCCGGGCGGTACGGAGGCGCGCGACGCGATCGGGGCGTACCTCGACCGGTACGGCATGCGGTGCGTCGGCGAGATCGACATCACCCGGCCCCGGTGGAGCGAGCGTCCGGCCACCCTCGTGCCGCTGATCCTCGACCACGTACGGAACTTCGCCCCGGGTGAGGCCGCGCGGCGCTTCGAGCAGGGGCGGCAGGCGGCCGAGCGCAAGGCCCGAGAGGTGCTGACCCGGCTGCGGGCCCGGCCCGACGGGGAGGCCAGGGCCGACGAGACGCGCCGCATGATCGACCGGGTCCGGACATTCATCGGCTACCGCGAGTACCCGAAGTACGACATCGTCAGCCGCTACTTCGTCTACAAGCAGGCGTTGACGGCGGAGGCCGACCGGCTCGTCCGGGACGGGGTGCTCGCCGACCGGGAGGACGTCTTCTTCCTGACGCTCGCGGAGTTCGGCGACGTGGTGCGCACGCGCCGGATCGACGGGCGGCTCGTCCGCGAGCGTCGGGACGCGTACCGGTGGCACCGGACGTTGACGCCGCCCCGGGTGCTGACCTCCGACGGTGAGGCGCTCACCGGGGCGTACCGGCGCGACGACGTGCCCGCCGGGGCGCTGGTCGGACTGCCGGTCTCGCACGGGGCCGTCGAGGGACGGGCCCGGGTCGTCCTGGACCTGGCCCGCGCCGAACTCGAACCGGGCGACATCCTGGTCACCGCGCACACGGATCCCAGCTGGACGCCCCTGTTCGTCGCCGTCGCCGGCCTGGTGACGGAGGTGGGTGGCCAGATGACCCACGGCGCGGTGATCGCCCGCGAGTACGGCCTGCCGGCCGTGGTGAACGTGCCGGACGCGACCCGCCTGATCCGGGACGGGCAGCGGATCCGGGTGCACGGCTCCGGCGGCTACGTCGAGCTGCTGACCTGACCCGGGCGGAGTCGAGCTGCTGACCTGACCCGGGTGGGAAAGGTCAGGGCACTGGCCACACGGCGGGGATGCGTTCCAGCACCCCGCCGGCGAAGACGTCCCGCAGCCCGAGCGGCTTCAGGTGGACGTACCCGATGTGGCAGTCGCAGACGGCGGCCGGACACGGTCGCGGCCGCAGGGCGGCCCGCCACGACCCGTCGTAGAGGTTGCCGATCGGCGTGGGGACGAAGTGGCAGCGGCGGACCGTGCCGTCGCCGAGCACGGAGACGGCGGTCTCCCCGGCGTGGCACGGCCGGCCGAGCGACAGGTGCGGCCGGACGCTGAAGCCGAAGTGCGGGTCCAGCGCGGTCCACGCGGCCTCCTCCTCGGCCGTGTACCGGTGGCCGTCGGCGGCGTTGACCCACAGGTAGACCGCGTCCGGCAGGGCGGCGCGCAGCGCCCGCGCCTCGTCCAGGTGCGCCGGCAGGCCGACCACGCCGACGGAGTGCCGGATGCCCAGCTCGGACAGGCGGGCGCAGCGGCTCAGGAACCGCGTCCGGTCGACCTGGCCCGGGTGGTAGGTGGTCCACAGCGCCGCGGCGTCCGGGTCCGCGTCCGCCAGCCAGTCGACCCGGGCGGCCAGGTTGGTCTGGATGACCACCCGCTCCACGTGCGGCAGGTGGGACAGCGACACCATCGCGTCCCGGTACCAGCGTCGGGTCAACCCCTCGCCCCACGGGGTGAACAGCACCGACAGCCGCAGGTCGGTGGTCGCGGCGACCCAGCCGGTGAACCGGGCCAGCGCCGCCCGGTCGGCGCGCAGCAGCTCCGGCGGGTCCCGGCGCTTGGCGAACGGGCAGTACGGGCAGTCGTAGTTGCAGCTGGCCAACGGCCCGCGGTAGAGGATCGACAGGTTCACCGCGGCGCGTACCCGGTCATCGCCCGCCGCACCTCGGCGGAGGTGAGCCACGGGCCGACCGCGTCCGAGCGGGCCAGCCCGGCGGCGGTGAGCCGCAGCCCGCCGTCGGTCGCCCAGCCCCGCTCGACCAGGAGGGCGAGCTGCGGGAAGTCGGCGGCGGGCGGCGCACCGAAACGGGCCCGGTAGGCGTCCGCGTCCACCCCCTCGGTACGCAGCAGCGACTTGAGCAGCCAGCGCCGGCGCTGCTCGGTGTCGTCGAGCGCGAAGCCGAACTCGGCGTACCGGAAGTCGTCCGCGTCCCGGCCCAGGTAGTCGTCGAGCACCGCGCGCACCTGCCCGACGCTCACCGCGTAGTCGAAGGAGTAGTGCAACGCGGTGGTGTAGGACCGCGCGCCGCAGCCCAGGCCGATCATGCCGTCGTCCTGGCAGCAGTAGTCCGGGCCGTCCGGCGCCGGCACGTCCGCGCGGCGGAACTGCCGCATCGACTCCTGCCGGTAGCCGGCCGCGCCGAGCGTCTCCACCGCCTGCCGGTACAGGTCGAGCCGCTGGGCGTCCCAGTCGGCACGCCCGTGCGCGCGCCGGCCCAGGCCGGTCAGCGGACGGACGTAGAGCGGGTACAGGTACAGCTCCTCGGGACGCCAGGCCAGCGCCGCCTCCAGGCTCTGCCGCCACGTCGCGGCGGTCTGCCCGTCGATGCCGTAGATCAGGTCGACGTTCAGCACGGGGATCCGCGCCTGCCGGATCGCGGCCAACGCCGCCTCCACCTCCGTGCGCCGCTGCGGCCGTCCGGCGGCGCGCGCCTCCACGTCGAGGAAGCTCTGCACCCCGATGCTCACCCGGGTGGTGCCGTGCGCGGCCAGCACCGCGAGCCGGTCCGGCGTCGCGGTGGCCGGCGACGTCTCGACCGACAGGGGTACGCCCGGAAGCCGCGCGCCGACCACGTCGGTGGCGATCGCGAACAGCTCGGTCAACTCGTCGGCGGTCAGGTTGGTGGGCGTGCCGCCGCCGAACGCCGCGCGGGCGTAGCCGGCGTCGCCGCCGAGCGCGTCGGCGACCGCGCCGGCCTGCCGGCGCAGCTGCCGCAGGTAGGCGGTCACCTGCTCCTGCGGGGCGTGGGCCCGGGTGAACAGGTTGCAGAAGCCGCACCGCATCTCGCAGAACGGCACGTGCACGTAGAGGAAGAGCGCCTGGCGCGCCTCGGCCCGCCACACGTCGGCCAGCAGCGGCCGGGGTCGCAGCGGCCGGTAGGACGTCTTGTGCGGGTATGCGTACAGGTACTGCTGGTACGGCGAGCCGTCGAGGCTCGGATCGGTGCTGGTCACCATTCTCCCGGGTGCAGGGTGAAGTCGGCGTAGGGGACGGTCCACACCACGTCGTGGCCGATCCGGTGGCCGGTGTGTCCGTCCTCCCCGTAGGCGGTGCCGTGGTCGGAGCAGACGATCGTGAACACCGGCCGCCCTCTGCCGGTGGCCAGGCGGAACAGCCGGTCGACCCGCCCGTCGACGTATTCCAGGGCGGCGGCGTGGCTGGCCCGGCTGTCGGTCGTGGCGCCGGGCAGGTGGTGCCGGTTGGGCTGGTGCAGCGCCGCGACGTTGAGGAAGGTGAACAGCGGCTGCCGCGCCGGGACCCGGGCCAGCACCTCGGCCAACCGGTCGAGCTGGGCGTCCAGGCAGGTGGGGGACGTGACGCCGAACTCCGGCTCCCAGTGCGCCTCGGCGAACAGGCCGGGCAGCACGGACCCGAGCGGGCTGCGCCTGTTGAAGAAGCCGACGCCGCCCAGGCACAGCGTGTGGTAGCCGGCGCCGGCGAGCGCGGTCGGCAGGTCCGGGGCGTCGAACACCCAGGTGTCGGCTCCGGCGGACTCGCTGCCCGGGAACGCCGCCGCGAAGCGCCGCTCGTGCGGGCCGGGCGAGGTCGGGGTGGGCAGGAAGCCGGCGAAGAACGCGTGGTGCGCGGCGTAGGTGAAGCTCGCCGGGGAGTGCCGCCGCTCCCACCGCCCGCCGGGCAGCGCCCGCGCCAGCCGTGGGGTACGCCCCGCCCCGGCCAGCTCGGCCGCCACGTCGTAGCGCAGCGTGTCCAAGGTGACCAGGAGCAGGTCGTGGGTGCCGATCAGGCCGCGCACGCGCCCACCCCCGCCCGCCACCGCTGCCACCGGCCGGTGGTCAGGGCGTGCACCTGCTCGGCGTAGGTGTCCCGGCCGTCGGTGACCACGCCGGGCAGCAGGTCACCGAACGCGTTCACCTCGGCGACCGCGTGCCGACGCCAGCCGGCCAGGAACATCAGGTCGACGCCGACGTGCAGCGAGCCGGTGAAGCAGGCCGCCACCCGCTCGCAGGTCTCCATCGCCGCCGCCCACCCGGCCTCCCCGACCGCCGCCCGCAGCGCGGCCAGGTCACCGCGGGCGTTGCCGAGGTGCAGGTTGGTCAGCGGGCCCCGGGCGGCGCGGACCACCGCGTGCGTCGGTCGCCCGGCGACCACCACCACCCGCACGTCGACCACCCGGTCGCCGAGGCCGGCCTTGGGCAGCCACCGTTCGACGTGCAGGCCGTCCGGGGCCAGCCGGTCGACGATCGCGGCGACCGTCGCCTCGTCGGTGTACCGGCGCACCCGCAGCGAGTTGAACAACCCGTCCGGGGTGTGCTCGACCGTGGTGTCGGCCCGCAGGCCACGCGGGCCGACCGCCAGCGCGATCACCCCGGCGGCCGACGAGCCGTGCGCGGGCTTGACGAACACCCGGTGCCAGCCGGCCCCGGCCATCGCCGTGCGCAGCGCCGGGTAGCCGTCCACCGGTGGCAGCGCGGCCGGCACCGGCACCCCGGCGGCGGACAGCACGGCGTGGCAGCGCCGCTTGTCGCACAGCACC